>NZ_JBEORF010000006.1:0-188484 GCF_040302125.1 Nocardioides sp. NPDC127514
GGTGTCGGGGAGCCGGACGGTCCAGCCGTCACGTACGCCCATCCCGATCAGCCCCGCGTCGGTGGCGGTGAACTTCCGGATTGCCCACTCGGCCGACCGGAGTGACGCTTCGCGCGACGTACGTGACGCCTCGGCGCTAGCGGGTCGTCATCCCCATCCGCTCCAGCGCGACCGACTCCAGGAGCTGGACGAGGTTGTAGAGCACCAGCGTGACCACGGTGATGATCGCGACGGCTGCCCACAGGTCGTCGAAGCGGGCGGCGGCGGGGAACTTCTGGATGTTGCCGCCGATGCCCTTGCCCGTCGAGAGCCACTCGGCCAGGAGCGCACCGGTCACCGCGCCGGGCACCGAGACGCGGGCGGCGGCGAAGATCGACGGGAGCGCGCCGGGCAGCGACACCTTGCGGATCGCGGTGAGCCGCGATCCGCCGTAGACGGCGACCAGGTCCAGCGACTGCGGCGAGGCCTGCGAGAGCCCGAACAGGACCGCGGCGAGCGCCGGGAACAGCACCACGATGATCCCGAGCACCACGACCGAGGCGGTCGAAGCCCGGCCGGTGATCAGCATGACCACCGGAGCGATCGCGACCAGCGGGATCGAGCGCAGCAGCAGCGCCAGCGGCATCACACCGGCCTCGACCGTACGCGACAGGTTGAACAGCACCGCCGCCACCACCGCGATCGCCATCCCGGCGAGGAAGCCGAGCGCGGCGTCCCTCAGGGTCACCCAGGTCAGCGGGAAGAGCTCCGCCCGGTGGGCATCCGCGTCCGGCCCGGTGAAGAGGTGGTCGACGACGTCCAGCGGACCCTTCGCGACGAACTCCGAGACGCTGGAGAACGACACGAACGCCTGCCAGAGCACGACCACGATCGCCAGCGCGGCGACGGTGTGCAGCACCGGCCCCAGGACCGCCCGCGACAGACCCTTGGCACCCGACCTCATCCGGACCTCCCAGCGACCCATGGCGTCACCAGACGCGAGACCAGCCCCAGCAGCAGGTAGCCGGCCAGGGCGACCAGGGCGCAGACCAGGAAGACGGCCCAGAGCCGCTCCGGGTCGGGCTTGCCCTGCAGCACGATCAGCGTGCGCCCGACGCCACGGTCGGTGGAGCCGAGGTACTCGCCGAGCACGGCACCGAGGATCGCGGTCGGCACCGCGATCTGCAGCGCGTTGAGGATCGCCGGCACGGCCGCGACGAGGCGTACCTTCACCAGCTGGGTCCACACCGACCCGCCGTAGACCCGCACCACGTCGAGCGAGGCGCGATCGGCCGACTTGAACCCGAGCACGGCGCCGACGACGGTCGTGAAGAAGACCATCAGCGCGGCCAGGAAGATCGACGTCTTCGACGGGTCACCGGGCTGCTCGGCGCCGCCGAGGACCACGATCGAGATGCCGCCGACGGCGACCACGGGCAGGCAGTACGTCGTCACCGCGATCTGCATGATCATCGGCTCCAGCCACGGCACCAGCAGCACCAAAGAGGCCAGCAGCAGGGCGATCAGGTTGCCCCAGAGGAACCCGATCGACGCCTCCATCAGCGTCTCCCGGAGTACGCCGTCCCAGAACGCCGACGGCCCCGCGGCGGCCATCTCGGAGAGGACCGTCCACGGCGGCGGCACCGGCGTGAACCCGGTGCCGGGGTCGGGCGGGAACACGGTCACGGCAACGACGGCCCACAGCACGAAGAGGGTGACCACGCCGATCAGACCGGCCACCCAGCCGGCCAGCTGTTGACTCAGCCGCATCAAGACTCCGCCTCGGCGCGCCCGTCGTCACCGAAGAGCAGCTCGGAGGCCCGGTCGGCCAGCGCGTGGAACTCCGGCGTACGCATCATGTCGGGCGTGCGCGGCCGGGGAAGGTCGACCTCGATGATCTCCTTGATCCGGCCCGGTCGGGGCGACATCACCGCGACCCGGTCGGAGAGGAAGATCGCCTCGTTCACGCCGTGGGTGACCAGCAGCGTGGTCGCCGGCTTCTCGGTCCAGATCCGCAGCAGCTCCAGGTTGAGGTTCTGCCGGGTCATGTCGTCCAGCGCACCGAACGGCTCGTCGAGCAGGAGCACCGACGGCTTCAGCGCGAGCGCGCGGGCGATCGAGACCCGCTGCCGCATCCCGCCGGAGAGCTGCGCCGGACGCGCCTTCTCGAAGCCCTCCAGCCCCACGAGCTTGATCAGCTCGTGGATGTAGGACATGTCGGGACGGCGCCCGGCGACCTCGAAGACGAGCTTGATGTTGCCGACCACCGAGCGCCACGGCAGCAGCGCGTGGTCCTGGAACGCGATCCCCAGCTCGGAGTCACGCCGCAGCTCGGCGGGAGCCTTGCCGTCGACGTACGCCTCTCCGCTGGTCGGCGTCTCCAGGCCCGCGAGGATCCGCAGGATCGTCGACTTGCCGCAGCCGGAAGGCCCCAGCAGGGCCAGGAACGAGCCCTGGTCGGTGTGAAGCTCGGTGTCCTTGAGCGCGGTGACGGCCTTCGACCCGGAGCCGAAGACCTTGCTGATTCCGGAGATGTGGATGCCGGTGCCGCCACCGGTCTCCGCAGCGGGAGCACCGGCATCCATGAGCTTGTTCTCGGCCATGACTACTTCTGGTAGTCCTTGAGCTCGGGGTTCTCCTCGTAGATCTCGTCGATGATCGAGGTGTCGAACAGGTCCTCGGCCGAGACCTCCCAGCCGGCGGCGGCGAGCGAGTCGACGGTCTGCTGCTGGAGCTCCTCGGAGATGGTGAAGAGGCCGTTCTTCTCGGTCTCCGGCGTCGAGATCAGCTTCTGCGACTCCTCGAGACCGCGCTTGGTCTTCACCGGGTCGAGCTCACCGAAGCTGGCCTCGAGACCGTCGGAGTCGCTGGCCGCCTGGTTGTAGTGGGTGGTGATGACCTTGACGACCTCGTCGGAGGGGTTCTTGAAGGTCTCGGTCCAACCCTTGATCTCGGCGGTCAGCAGCGCCTTGAGGAGGTCGCGGTTCTCGGCGAGGTACTGGTCGGTGACGGTGTAGGTCTCGGCGACGTACGGCACGCCGTTCTCGGCGTAGGGCAGGTTGGTGACCTCGTGACCGGCCATCTCGACGGTGATCGACTCGTTGGTCAGGTAGGCCATGAAGCCGTCGACCTGGCCCTTCATCAGCGGCGTCGGGTCGAACTCGACCGGGACGACGGTGATGTCGTCCTTCTTCTCCTCCAGGCCGTTGGCCGCGAGGATCGCCTTGAAGACGTTGACGTTGGAGTCCTGGACGCCGATCTTCTTGCCCTTGAGGTCGGCCGGCGTCGCGATGTTGCCGCCGTCCTTGAGGGAGAGGATGGTGAACGGGTTCTTCTGGAAGGTGGCGCCGATGATCTTCAGCGGCGCCTCCTGCTCGGCGATCGCGGAGCCGACCGAGGCGGCGTCGTTGATGGCGACCTGGACCTTGCCGGAGAGCAGCTTGGCCACGCCGGTGTCGGGGCCGGAGATGCCGTTGACCGCGTCGAAGCCGGCTTCCTCGTAGTAGCCCTTGTCCTCGGCGTAGAACTCGCCGGCGAACTCCTCGTTCTTGATCCAGGAGTACTGCATCGAGATGGTGCCGAAGCCCTCCTCGCTGCTGCCTTCTTCGGAGTCGGAGCCGCAGGCGGCCAGGGTGGTGGCGGCGACCAGGGTCAGCAGGGCCGCGGCGGCCCGGCGTTGAACTGACGTACGTCGCGAGGTCCGAGAGGCGGGGGTAGACATCGAAACGAGTTCCCTTCGAGGAGTGTCACGCATAGGTTTCGGGGACCGTAGCGAGCGGAGGTTTCAGGGGCTGGCACTGGCGTTTCGGCGTTGTAACGACCCTTTCAAGAGAAACTCTCGAACAGGGCGTTCGATCCCGAGACGCGGCGTCCGCTGGACAAGAATGCCGTGACTGTTGTCTAGTTACCCAACGCGTTCGGCCGCGTCGTGTGTGCCGTCCACCACACCAGGATTCGCCGTTATCGATTCGTGATCGCACCGAGACCATACGGTGACCGATCGGACGCGCGGGACAACGGCAGGAGGACCTTCAGTGCAGGGACCTCGGCGCCGCTCCGTGTTCGCCTCTCGCCTGGTCAGCTCTGCCGGCGACGGTGAACAGCCGCATGTCATCGAGGACCTCCGCCTGGCGATCGTGTCCGGCGAGGAGCCACCCGGAACGCTCATCCCGATCGCTTCGGTGGCGACGTTCTTCGGCGTCAGCCAGATCCCCGTACGCGAAGCGCTCAAGGTCCTCATCGGCGAGGGGCTCGTCGAGCATCGACCCCATGTCGGCTATGCGGTGGCGAAGCTGACCTTCGCCGAGTTCCGCGAGCTCTACGACGTCCGCGCCGCCCTGGAGAGCTCCGCGCTGCGCGTCGCCGTCCGGTCGGCGACGGAGGCCGACGACGAGCTCGTACGCAGTGCCCACTCCGCCATGGCGGCAGCCGTCGCCCGAGAGGACGAGCGCGGCTATCACGTCGAGTCGCGCCGTTTCCACCGGGCGCTGATCGCACCGGCCGGGATGCAGCGACTGCTGCACATGTACGACTCCGCCTGGAACATGACCGAGCCGGCGCGGCCGATGTCACGCGTCGCCGAGGTCGACCGGGCACTCCTCCACGGCGACCACGACGTCATGGTCGCCGCCTTCTGTGCGCGCGACGCGGATCGGCTCGTCACCGAGTCGGCCGCCCACTACGAGCATCTCAAGACCGCCATCGAGGCCTTCCGGAGCGACCCGGACGTGTTCCGGCAGCCCTGAGCGTCGCCGGCTGCCCGCCGCGGACGTCGTATATCTTTCGCGTCACATTGCTCTGACACGGCATCTGATCAGGTGAAACACCTGCTCTCCACGATGGGGTGACCCCCACCCGAAGGAGACTGTGATGACCGAGGTGACAGCACCGCCTGCCTACCATCCCCGACTGTCGAACGAGGACCTCGACCCGCTTCCCGCGCAGAAGTGGGGGTGGTACAACATCTTCGCCTTCTGGATGTCGGACGTGCACAGCATCGGTGGCTACGTGACGGCGGGTGCGCTGTTCGCGCTCGGCCTGACCGGCTGGCAGGTCTTCGTCTGCCTGATCGCCGGGATCGTCCTGGTCCAGGTCTTCTGCAACCTGGTCGCCAAGCCGAGCCAGCTGACCGGGACGCCCTATCCGGTGGTCTCGCGGGCGTCCTTCGGTGTGCTCGGCGCCAACATCCCCGCGATCATCCGTGGATCGATCGCGATCGCGTGGTACGGCGTGCAGACCTTCCTCGCCGCCGGGTCGCTCACCATCGTGATCCTCAAGCTCTTTCCCTCGCTGGCGACCTACGCCACCGCCGACCAGTCCTTCCTCGGCCTTTCCTATCTCGGCTATGTGAGCTTCGCGATCCTCTGGGTCGCCCAAGCCCTGGTGTTCTGGCGGGGGATGGAGTCGATCCGCAGGTTCATCGACTTCTGCGGCCCGGCGGTCTACGTGGCGATGTTGGTGCTGTGCGTCTACATGCTCTACCGCGCCGACTGGAACGTCTCCTTCTCCCTCTCCGACAAGGAGCTGAGCCCCGGCCAGCAGGTGGCGGCGATGCTCGGCGCGATCGCCCTGGTGGTGTCGTACTTCTCTGGTCCGATGCTGAACTTCGGCGACTTCGCGCGCTACGGGAAGTCGTTCAAGGCCGTGAAGACGGGCAACTTCTGGGGCCTCCCGGTCAACTTCGTGCTCTTCTCGCTGCTGACGGTGCTCACCGCCTCCGCGACGATTCCGGTCTTCGGGGAGCTGATCACCGACCCGGTGGCCACGATCGAGCGGATCGACACCTACACCGCCGTACTGCTCGGCGGGCTGACCTTCGTGATCGCGACCGTCGGCATCAACATCGTGGCCAACTTCATCTCACCGGCCTTCGACTTCTCCAACGTCGCCCCGCAGCGGATCTCATGGCGGATGGGCGGGATGATCGCGGCCGGCGGATCGGTCCTGCTCACCCCGTGGAACTGGTACGCCAACGACGAGGCGATCTTCTGGACCCTCGGCCTCCTCGGAGCCCTGATCGGGCCGCTGTTCGGCATCCTGATCGCAGACTTCTACCTGGTCAGGCAGCAGAAGATCGTCGTCGACGACCTCTACACGCTCTCGGAGTCGGGCGCCTACCACTACACCCGGGGCACCAACCCCTCCGCCGTCTACGCGCTCGTCGTGGCCGCAGTGTTCTCCTTCGCCTCGGTGCTCGTCCCCAAGCTCGGCGGGGTGCTCACCTGGCTCCCCGACTACTCCTGGTTCATCGGCTGCGGGGTCGGGTTCGTGGCCTACTACGCCTTCGCGTACGCCGCCGACGTCGCCGGCGTCGCCTCGCGGCGCTCGACCGACGCGACGGAAGCTGAGGCCGCCACGGAACCTGTCGCCTGATGCGGATCCTGGTCGTCAACCCGAACACCACGGCATCGATGACCACGCTGATCGGCGAGTGCGCCCGGGCGAGCGTCGGCCCGGGCGTGGTCGTCGACGCGATCGACCCGGGTGCCGGGCCGGCCTCGTTGGAGTCGCACTACGACGAGGCGATCGCGGTGCCCCACCTCCTTGGCGTCCTGGAGCGGGAACGCGAGGCGTACGACGGGTTCGTGATCGCCTGCTTCGGCGACCCGGGACTGCACGCGGCCCGTGAGATCCTCACCGGTCCCGTGGTCGGGATCGCGGAGGCGGCACTGCGAACGGCGGCGTACCTCACCCGGAGGTTCTCGGTGGTCACCACCCTGCCCCGGGTCATCGCGCACACCTGGTCCATCGCGCGTGACTACGGCGTTGCCGATCTGATCGCCGGGATCCATGCCTGCGAGATCCCGGTCGTCGATCTGGAGACCGACCCCATGGCGTACGCGACGATCCGGGCCGCGTGTCGGCGGGCCCTCGCCACGGACCGCTCGGAGGCGGTTGTCCTCGGCTGTGCGGGCATGGCCGACCTGTGCGCCCAGCTCTCCGCGGACCTCGGCGTACCCGTCGTCGACGGTGTCGCCGCCGCGACCGCGGAGGTCGAGAGGCTCGTCCGCCTCGGACTCAGCACCAGCAAGCACAACGAGTACGCCGCTCCCCCGGCGAAGGAGATCACGTGCCGGGCGTGACCCCGAGGGAAGCCGTACGCCGCAGCAGCGGCGGGTGCAGGTGCTCGGCGGATCCCCGGCGGAAGAGCTGAGCCGGCCGGCCACCGTCCCGGGTCGTCGTGGCGCCCGTGGGCTCGAGGAAGGCCTCGGTCTTGGTGACCTTGCGATGGAAGTTGCGGGGGTCGAGGCGCTCGCCCCAGACGATCTCGTAGACCCGGCGCAGCTCGGCGACGGTGAACTCCTCGGCGCAGAACGCCGCACCCAGCGGTGAGTACTCCAGCTTGGAGCGAGCGCGCTCGACCCCGTCACGCAGGATCGCGGCGTGGTCGAAGGCGAGGCCGCCGCCGGCCAGGAGCGAGTCGACCGGCCACCACTGCGCCTCCGCCGCGTCCGACCCCGCCGCGGGCACCGGCAGGTCGGGCGCCAGCGCCAGATAGGCGACGGTCACGACGCGTGTCCGCGGGTCCCGCCCCGGAGAGCCGTACGTCGCCAGCTGCTCGACATGCACGCTGCCCGGCCGCATGCCGGTCTCCTCCGCGAGCTCGCGCGCCGCCGCCTCCTCGAGGCCCTCGTCGTCGAGGACGAACCCACCCGGAAGCGCCCAGGCGCCTCGATAAGGCTCGATGCCCCGGCGCACGACCAGGGCGCAGAGCGCGTCGTCACGCACGGTGAGCACGACGAGATCGACGCTGACCGCGAACTTGGGGCACTCCACGTGGCAGACCCTAGATGATCGAGCGGTGCACCCGGGCGTGCCAGGCACCGAGGATGGTGGCGAGCCCGATCAGGATGCCGGCGAGCAGCAGGCCGCCGCCGGTGTGCCACAGCAGCATCCCGGCGCCGGCGGAGGCGCCGAGCAGGATCAGCAGGATGGTGATCACGCGCCGCGCGGTGCCGCCGCCACGGAAGGACGCCTTGCCGGAGCCGAGCGGTGAGTCGGCCGCGAGGCCCGTGATCGTGCTGGTGACGACGACGGTCGTCACGTCCTTGACCGCGATGTGGCGAGCGGCCGCCGCCTGGGTCCCCATGGCGACCGCGGCGAGCGTGGTGGTCGTGATCATCACCGCGCTCGAGGGCTCGTCACCGGTCACGAAGAGCAGCCCGGCCAGCACCAGCATCATGACCGCGACCAGGGAGAACAGTGCGGTCGTGCGCCCGCTCCAGGCCCGCTTGTCGGCCTTCAGCACCCGCCCGCCGAGCGCGGCACCGGCCATGAACCCGACCAGCGCGAGCGCCGGCCCGAGGACCGGGAGGCCGGTGTCGCCGACCAGCGCCATGCCGAGGATCACCACGTTGCCGGTCATGTTGCCGGTGAAGACCTTGTCCAGACCGAGGTAGCCGACGGCGTCGTTGATGCCCGTGGTGAAGGTGAGCACGAGCATCAGCCACAGATGCATACGGTCGGCGGGGATCGTCTTCAGCAGCGAGTTCACCCGCCGCATTGTGCCGAACCCTCGATCAGCCCTCGGCGATCGCTCCCGCGGCCGCGGCGAGATCGGCCACCCCGGCGGCGAGCTCGTCCGGCCGGTCGGTGGCCAGGTCCAGGTGGAAGCCGAACAGCGACGAGTCGACGAGCGTGACGATCCGGCCCGCACGCTCGGGCGGCGCGCCACAGGCGGTGAGATAGTCGCGCAGCGCGGCGTACCACAGCTCGTTGGTCTCCCGGACGACCGAGCGATAGGGCTCCATCCCGATCAGCCCGGTCGCCGCCGCCTGCAGGTAGATCTGCAGGCAGCTGTGCAGCGGCTCGGTGCGGTAGGCCCGCCACAGGGTCTCCACCCCGGCGCGTACGTCATCGGCCGGCTCCAGCGCGGCGATCGCTGCGACGGAGAGCTCGTTGGTGCGCGCCACCACCGCGGCGACGAGCTCGTAGCGCCCGCCGAAGTGGTAGATCAGCATCCGGTCGCTGGTGCCGATCGCCGCCGCCAGCGGACGCAGGGTCAGGCCGATCAGCCCGTGCTCCAGCACGTGGTCGACCACCTGCCCGAGGAGCTCCTCCTTGCGGTCCATGAAAAGCATTATGCCCAACATGTAGCGACTGCTACATTTGGCATGATGTAGCAGTCGCTACATGCGCCTCAGGAGGACCCGAAGATGTACGCCGCCATTCTGCTCGTCGCCGCCATCGCGATCGAGGTGGTCAGCACCGCGCTGCTCCCACGCACCGAGGGCTTCCGCAACCTCGGCTGGTCGGTCGCCGTCCTGGCCGGCTACGGCGCCTCGATCTGGCTGCTCTCGGTGGTCGTGGAGCGGATGCCGGTCTCGGTGGCGTACGCCATCTGGTCGGGCCTCGGCACCGCCTTGGTCGCGGGGATCGGCGTGATGTTCCTCGGTGAGCACCTCACCGCCGCCAAGGCCGGCTTCCTGGCGATGATCGTCGTCGGGGTGGTCGGGCTGAACCTCTCCGGCGCCCACTGAGCCGACCGGGTCAGATCGCCGCGGCCGCGGCCCTGCCCGCCGTACGTCCCGAGAACAGGCACCCACCGAGGAACGTGCCCTCGAGCGCGTTGTAGCCCATCATCCCGCCGCCGCCGAAGCCCGCGACCTCGCCGGCCGCATAGAGCCCCGGAAGCGGGGTCCCGGCGGCGGTCAGGCAGCGGCCGGACAGGTCCGTCTCGAGCCCGCCGAGGGTCTTGCGGGAGAGGATGTGCAGCTTGACCGCGATCAGCGGGCCGGCCTCGGGGTCGAGGATCCGGTGGGGTTTGGCGGTGCGCTGCAGCTTGTCGCCGCGGTAGTGGCGGGCGGCGTACAGCGCGGTGATCTGGGCGTCCTTGGTGAAGTTGTTGGCGATCTCGCGATCGCGGGCCTCGATGATCCGGCGCAGCTCGCTCTCCTTGATCTGCGGGCCGGTCGGGTCCTTCTCAGCGAGACCGTTCATGCCGTGGACCAGCGCGGTGAGGTTCTCGGCGACGACGAAGTCCTCGCCGTGCTCCATGAAGCTCTTCACCGGCCCGGGACCCTTGCGCGCCCGCTCGGCGAGCAGCTTGATGTCCTTGCCGGTCAGGTCGGGGTTCTGCTCCGATCCGGAGAGCGCGAACTCCTTCTTGATGATCTTCTCGGTCAGCACGAACCAGGAGTAGTCGTAGCCGGTCTGACGCAGGTGCTTGAGCGTGCCGAGGGTGTCGAAGCCGGGGAAGAACGGCGCCGGGAGACGTTTGCCGGTCGCGTCCAGCCACAGCGAGGAGGGGCCGGGCAGGATCCGGATGCCGTGGTTGGCCCAGATCGAGTCCCAGTTGCGGATGCCCTCGACGTAGTGCCACATCCGGTCGTCGTTGATGATCTTGGCGCCGGTCGCTCCGGTGATGGCGAGCATCCGGCCGTCCACGTGCGCCGGGACACCGGAGACCATCGACTTCGGCGGAGTGCCGAGGCGGGCGGGCCAGTGCTTGCGGACGAGGTCGTGGTCGCCGCCGATGCCGCCGGAGGTGACGATCACGGCCTGGCCGCTGAGTTCGAAGTCCTCGACCTCCGTGCGTGAGGAGGCGTGCCCGCGCTCGATGTCGCTGGACTCGAGCACCTTGCCGCGTACGCCGACGACGGCTCCGTCCTCGACCACGAGATGGTCCACGCGGTGCCGGAAGGCGAAGGTGATCCGGCCGCTGTCGGCGTGGGCACGCACCCGCCGCTCGAACGGCTCGACCACGCCCGGCCCGGTCCCCCAGGTGATGTGGAAGCGCGGCACCGAGTTGCCGTGGCCGTCCGCGCGGCCGTCGCCACGCTCGGCCCAGCCGACGACCGGGAAGATCCGGTGGCCCATCTGGCGCAGCCACGACCGCTTCTCGCCCGCCGCGAAGTCGAGGTACGCCTCGGCCCAGCGCCGGGGCCACAGGTCCTCGTCACGGTCGAACTGGGCAGATCCCATCCAGTCCTGGAGCGCCAGCTCGGGTGAGTCGTGGATCCCCATCCGGCGCTGCTCGGGGCTGTCGACGAGGAAGAGCCCGCCGAGGCTCCAGAAGGCCTGACCGCCCAGCGACTGCTCCGGCTCCTGGTCGACCAGGAGAACGCTCTTTCCCGCGTCCGCGACCTCGGCCGCTGCTGCCAGGCCGGCGAGGCCGGCTCCTACCACGATCACGTCGGCGTGCTTCGTCATGTCGGCAGATCCTGCCACCATATCTACCCGCGAGTACATGGAACCTGTCGCCCGACCGTTCCGTCAGATGGACAGTTGTCGGACTCGCACCCCGAAGCGACCGTCGATCGGTGCCCGAGCGGATAGATTTTTTGATCGTGATCGACCCCAAGGTGATGGCCAAGAGGCAGCAGAAGTGGGTCCAACGCGGCATCGACCGCACCGAGACCTGGCTGGGCCGTAGTGGCAGCAGACTCGGTCCGCTGATCCCGCACATCGCCACCGCCGGGGTGCTCACCGGGGACGAGGACCACGGCTGGATCCCCCAGGGCCTGGCGTACTCCCCCGAGGCCGAGCTGCTCCTGCAGGGCTACTACGGCGACAAGCTCGGCTCCGCGCTCGCTCTGATCGACAGGCCGTCGGGCGAGCTGATCAACGCCGTCTACCTCGGCGGGCCGAAGGGCAGCGTCAGCGGACCGGTCAACGCCGGCGGCGTCGCGGTCATCGGCGACGAGGTCTACGTGTGCCGCGAGGGGAACCCGCCCCGCCTCTACCGCTACTCACTGACCCAGATCGTCCACGCCGAACCGCTCTCGACCGTCTCGACCGTCTCCCCGTTGGTCGCCCTCGCCGCCGGCTCCTACCTCGCCGCCGCGAAGGACCTGCTCTACGTCGGGTCGCACGCGAACAACCGCCTCTACAAGTACATCCGCAAGGATGACACCTGGCAGATCAAGACCCCGATCGGCGTACGCACCCCCGTCGGCACCCAGGGCGTCGTGGTCCGGGAGGAGGAGTACGTCTTCAGCGTCAACCGAGGCCCCGCCCGACGCAGCCAGCTGATCGTGCAGGACCGGGTCACGATCCGGCCCCGCGCTCTGCAGTGGCTCCCGAACCTGGCCGAGGGCGTCGCCGAGGTCGGGGACGACTTCTTCGTGACCTACCAGTCGGGCGCCAGGCCCTACTCCCGCGGCTCCTCCCGGGGCCAGACCTGGCCCTCGGCCCACATGACCTGCACTCCCCTGGCCAAGCTGGGCCTGGAGCCGCGGAAGTCGGCAGACTCCTTCTGATCGGTCTCGCTATCGGGCCGGCCAGTCGGTGATGTCGGCGTACTCCTCGCCGTGCCGCTTCAGCCACCCTGCGACGTACGGGCAATGCGGGATGATCCGCTTCCCCTTCGCCCTCACGTCGGCCAACGCGAAGGCCACCAGCTTCGAGGCGAGCCCCTGCCCGTTGTAGGCCTCCTTGACCTCCGTGTGCACGAAGTCCACGTGCTCCTCGTCGGGCAGCCGGTAGGCCGCCAGTCCCGCGACGGTCTCGCCGTCACGGATCTCGTAGCGATGCCTGGCCGGGTTGTCTACGTACTCGATCTCGCTCACGGGCCTATTCTGCGCATAGTCGTACGTCGGTGGTGTCGAGAACGGTGTGGAGGAGCTCAGCCACGCGGGACACCCCGGACCGGACCGAGCCATCGGGGCGTGGCGCTCCGGTAGGAGTCGTACGCCTCGCCGAAGCTCCACGACAGGGCGCGCTCCTCGGCGGGGATCTGGGTGCGGTCGATGACGGCGACGAAGGCCGCGACGGGGACGAGCGGAAGCCAGCCACCGCGGAGAACGGCGTGGGCGGTGAGGAGGCCGGCCATGCCGACGTACATCGGGTTGCGGGTGTAGCGGAACGGCCCGTCGGTGACGACCGCGGTCGCACCCCCGGGCTCGAGCGGGTCGAACGTGGTGTCCTTGTGCTTGAACCCCCGGGCGGCTCCGCCGGCGACATAGACCGAGCCGGCCGTGAGGAGACCGGCCGCGACGGACCGCGCGAGCGTCGGTCGGCGACCCCGAGCGAGCAGATGCTGGGCGGCGAGGCCCACGGCGACGTAGACGGGCGGCGGCACCTTCGGCATGCCTTCCACCGTAGCCGGGCCTCGAAGGTCCGTATCCCTCTTTCTTGGGTAAAGAGAAGTTCAGTGCAAGAGCGCGCGAACCAGGCGCTCGGCGACGTCCGGAGCCGGCTCTGTGCGCTCGAGGGAGTGAAGCACGAAGCCACCGACCAGGGCGCGTACGAACTCCGTGACCGGCAGGTCGGCGGGCAGCTGGCCGGCCTCGACGGCCGCCTCGATGCGGGTCGAGACGGTGGCGGTGATGCCGAGCGCATCGTTGAGGCGGGTGCCGATGTCGGGGTTCTCGCAGGCGGCCGCGACGAGCGAGCGGACGAGGCCGTCGTTGCCGGGCTGGGCGACGAGGTCGATGAGGCTCTGCATCCAGGCGATCAGGTCGCCGCGGATGTCCCCGGTGTCCGGTACGACCGGGTGGTCCGGCAGCAGCAGATCCTCGATCATGGCGTCGGCGACGACCGCGCTCTTCGAGGACCACCAGCGGTAGATCGTCTGCTTGGAGACACCGGCCTCGGCCGCGATTCCCTCGATGGTGAGGTGGTCATAGCCCTGGCTGGCGAAGAGCCGCCCGGTCGCGTCGAGGACCGCCATGCGAGCCTCCTCGCTGCGTACGGCACCCCTTCGGCGCACTCCTGCTGACGCTGGCATGAACGGCATCCTAAGAGCCCGTGGCATCTCCTGGCCACGGCACAGGTGTGACACATCACTCGCTCAGCAGCCCTTGTCCATCGGCGTACAGGTGATTAACTGGACGCACCGTTGCGTATTACCGGAGGGATGCCGTCATGGCGGAGCTGTTGTACCGATTGGGCAAGTCGGCCGCGCGCCGCGCCTGGCTTGTGATCCTTGCCTGGGTGCTGGCGCTGTCCGGCGCCGCCGGGGCGTACGTCGCCTGGTCCGGCGAGCTCACCACCAGCTTCGACATCCCGGGCCTGCCCTCGTCCGAGGTGGTCGACGAACTCCAGGAGGGGCTGCCCGACCTGGCCGGCGGCTCCGGCACGATCGCCTTCCGGACCGAGGACGGCACCCCGCTCAGCGCGACCCAGAAGCAGGAGATCCGGGCGCTCATCACCAGCGCCGAGGACCTCCCCGACGTCGCCGCGGTCACCGACCCGTTCCAGACCGAGGCCCAGCGCAAGGCGCAGGCCGAGAAGGTCACCGAGGGCCAGGCCAGGCTCGAGGCCGGCCGGACCCGGCTCGACAGCGCCCAGGCCAGGCTCGACAAGGCGCAGGGCGACATCGACGCGGCCCGCGCCCAGCTGCAGGCCGCCGGGATGCCGACCACCCAGATCGACGCCCAGCAGGCCGCCCTCGACAAGCAGCAGTCCAAGCTCGACGACAGTGCCGCCGACCTCGAGGCCAACACCGCCAAGGCCGAGAACGGCGCCGAGCTGCTCGAGCTCTCCGAGGAGATCCGGATGGTCTCCGCGGACGGTTCGGCCGCCCTGGTCAACGTCGCCTACTCCGTCGGCCGTCTGGAGATGTCGGAGGAGACCAAGAAGGCCACGGTCGACCACTTCACCGACAACCCCATCGACGGCGTCGAGATCGGCGTCTCCTCCGACATCTCCCAGGAGGCGCCCAACCCGATGGGTCCCGGTGAGATCGTCGGCGTCGGCGTCGCCGCGATCGTCCTCCTGGTCATGCTCGGCACGATCATCGGCGCCGGCGTCCCGCTGGTCACCGCGCTGACCGGAGTCGGCATCGGCGCGCTCGGCGCGCTCTCCCTCTCCGGCGTCGTGCAGATGGCGTCGATGACCCCGATCCTGGGTCTGATGCTCGGCCTGGCGGTCGGCATCGACTACTCGCTCTTCATCCTCAACCGGCACCGCAAGCAGCTGCTCCACGGCGCCGACGTGAAGGAGTCGATCGCGCTCGCCAACGGCACCGCCGGCACGGCGGTCGTCTTCGCCGGCTCCACCGTGATCGTCGCGCTGGTCGCCCTCAACATGACCGGGATCCCGTTCCTCGGCCTGATGGGCTCGGTCGGCGCGGCGTGCGTCGCGATCGCCGTCCTGGTCGCGATCACGCTGACCCCTGCCATCCTCGGCCTCGTCGGTGGCCGCATCGTCTCCAAGCGCGCCCGGAAGAAGGTCGCCGAGCAGGACGCCGCCGAGGCCCACGCCACGCCGATGCCCACCTGGCGTGCGCTGGTCACGGTCGTCGCCTCCGTGGTCGCCCTGCTCGCTCTCGCGGTCCCCGCCCTCGACATGCGCCTCGGCCTGCCCGACGGTGGCTCCGAGCCCGAGGGCTCGCTGGCCAAGACCGCCTACACGATCACCGAGGAGAGCTTCGGTGCAGGCGCCAACGGCCCGCTGCTGGTCGCCGCAGAGCTGCCCGGCGGCCTCAACGAGGCCGGCATCCAGCGATCCCAGCTGACGGTCGCCAAGGCTCTGGCGGACCTCGATGACGTACGCGCCGTGGCTCCGGCCGCGGTCTCCGAGGACGGCCGCACGGCGGCCTTCCAGGTCGTCCCCGAGGAGGGCCCCAACAGCGTCTCGACCAACGAGCTGGTCAACGCGATCCGGGAGATGCCGGCGGTCAATGGCGACATCACGCTCGGCGTCGCCGGCGCCACCGCGGTCGCGATCGACGTGTCGCAGGGGCTCAACGACGTACTCCTCCCCTACCTCGCCGTCGTCGTCGGCCTCTCGCTGCTGATCCTGATCCTGGTCTTCCGCTCGATCCTGGTCCCGCTCATCGCGACCGGTGGCTTCGTGCTCTCGCTGCTGGCGACGTACGGCGTCGTGGTCGCGGTCTTCCAGAAGGGCATCGGCGCGGAGTGGATCGGCCTCGACAGCACCGGCCCCATCCTGAGCTTCCTGCCGATCCTGCTGGTCGGGATCCTCTTCGGCCTGGCGATGGACTACCAGCTGTTCCTGGCCTCCGGCATGCGTGAGGCGTACGTCCACGGCGCCCCGGCCCGCATCGCCGTCGCCCAGGGCTTCCGGGCCGGGCGTTCGGTCGTGATCGCGGCCGGCCTGATCATGGTCTCCGTCTTCGGCGGGTTCATCTTCGCCGAGTCGGTGATGATCCGCTCGATGGGCTTCGGGCTCGCGCTCGGGGTGCTGCTGGACGCGTTCATCGTCCGGATGCTGCTGATGCCGGCGCTGATGCACCTGCTCGGCCGCTCCGCCTGGTGGCTGCCGAAGTGGCTCGACCGCATCCTGCCGAACGTGGACGTCGAGGGTGCCGCGCTCGAGCGCGCCCACGGCGCCGACGAAGCCGACGGCGCCACGGTCAAGCGGGAGAAGGTCTCTGTCTGAGGAGACCGTCGGTGGCGGCCGATAGGGTCACTCGCGTGAATGCGCTGACTCCCGAGCTGGATGTCCTGCGCCGCGTCTTCGGCTATGACGAGTTCCGCGGCGAGCAGGCGGAGATCATCGCGCACGTCGCCGGCGGCGGCGATGCGCTCGTCCTGATGCCGACCGGTGGCGGGAAGTCGCTGTGCTACCAGATCCCGTCCCTGGTGAGGGCCGGGACCGGGGTGGTCATCTCACCGCTGATCGCGCTGATGCAGGACCAGGTCGACGCGCTCTCCGCACTCGGCGTACGCGCCGGCTTCCTCAACTCCACCCAGATGCCCCACGAGCGGCAGCAGGTGGAGAAGGCGCTGCTCGCCGGTGAGCTCGACATGCTCTACCTGGCCCCGGAGCGGCTGCGAGTGCCCGAGACCGGCCGGCTGCTCGACCAGGCGAAGATCTCGCTCTTCGCGATCGACGAGGCCCACTGTGTCTCCCAGTGGGGTCACGACTTCCGGCCCGACTACCTGCAGCTCTCCCACCTGCACGAGCGCTGGCCGGAGGTGCCGCGGATCGCGCTGACCGCGACCGCCACCGCCGAGACCCGGCGCGAGATCGCCTCCCGGCTCAACCTGGAGGACGCCCGCCACTTCGTGGCCTCCTTCGACCGGCCCAACATCCAGTACCGGATCGCCCCGAAGGACAAGCCGGCCAAGCAGCTCCTCGACCTGATCCGCACCGAGCATCCCGGCGAGGCCGGCATCGTCTACTGCCTCTCGCGCAACTCGGTCGAGCGCACCGCCGCGACCTTGGTCGGCGCCGGGATCCCGGCGCTCCCCTACCACGCGGGTCTCGACGCCAGGACCCGCGCGCAGAACCAGTCCCGCTTCCTGCGCGAGGACGGCATCGTCATGGTCGCCACGATCGCCTTCGGGATGGGGATCGACAAGCCGGACGTACGCTTCGTGGCCCATCTCGACCTGCCCAAGTCGGTCGAGGGCTACTACCAGGAGACCGGCCGGGCCGGGCGTGACGGGCAGCCGTCGACCGCGTGGCTGGCCTACGGGCTCGCCGATGTCGTCCAGCAGCGGCAGATGATCGAGACCTCCGAGGGCGACCGGGCCCACAAGCACCGGCTCGGCCAGCACCTCAACGCGATGCTGGCGCTGTGCGAGACCGTCGACTGCCGGCGGGTGCAGCTGCTGCGCTACTTCGGCCAGGGCGCCGAGCCGTGCGGCAACTGCGACACCTGCCTGGCCACGCCGGAGTCCTGGGACGGCACCGTTCCCGCCCAGAAGGTGCTCTCCACCGTCATCCGGCTCGACCGCGAGCGCAACGGACAGCGCTTCGGGGCCGGGCAGATCGTCGACATCCTGCGGGGCAAGGAGACCGAGAAGGTCCGCCAGTTCCGCCACCACGAGCTCTCGGTCTTCGGGATCGGCACCGACATCGCCGAGAGCGACTGGCACTCCGTCATCCGGCAGCTGCTGGCCCGGGAGATGCTCGCGGTCGACACCCGCTACGGCGTCTTCTCGGTGGCCGAGGCCGCCGGCCCGGTGCTGCGCGGCGAGCAGCAGCTGATGCTCCGCAAGGAGCCGCCGCGGCAGGCCCGTCGCAGCTCCGGGGAGCGGAAGCCGAAGGTGGCCGCCGCCGACCTCTCGCCCGAGGCCGCCGAGGTCTTCGAGCGGCTGCGGGCATGGCGCGGCGAGGTCGCCAAGGAGCAGGGCGTACCTGCCTACGTCGTCTTCCACGACGCCACGCTCCGCGAGATCGCCACCCGCCTGCCGGCCAGCCGCGAGGAGCTCGGCACGATCAGCGGGATCGGCGAGGCGAAGCTGGAGAAGTACGCCGACGGCGTGCTCGCCGCTCTCTAGGTCGCCGGCTGCTCGCTCCCGCACCCTCGGTAGGCTGCGCCGCGATGAGTTCTGAGGTCTGGTACGTCAGCTATGGGTCCAACATGTGCCGCGACCGTCTCCGCGCCTATCTCCTCGGTGGCCAACCGGAGGGTGCGCGGCGGTCGTACGTCGGGGCCCGTACGCCGGTCATGCCCGTCGACGACGCCGCCGTCGATCTCCCCGGGCGACTCTATTTCGCGGGTGAGTCGACGACGTGGACCGGTGGGGTGGCGTTCTACGACCACGACGCGGCCGGGTCGTGGACTGCTGCCCGGGCCTTCCGGATGACCGCCGAGCAGTTCGCCGACATCGCCGCCCAGGAGATGGACCGGCTGCCCACCGTCGGCGACCCGATCGAGAAGGTCGTCATCGACGGGCTCGAGAAGGGCCGCCACGAGGCGGGCCCGGGCCACTACGAGACCCTGATCGAGGTCGGTCGCCGCGACGGCCTCCCGATGCTCACCTTCACCGCGCCCCACGGCTTCGACGCCGTCCCGCACACCCAGCCGTCGGCTGCGTACGTCTCGATGCTCGTTCGCGGGCTCGAGGAGTCACGCGGCTGGGATCACCTGCAGGCCGAGGCGTACGTCAGGGAGCGCTGCTGAACGGCGCCCGGCTAGCCTGCCCGCATGAAGATCGGACAGGCGGACGAGCGCGCGCTTCTCGAAGGAATGGTCGACATCCAGCGGGACGAGATCAACGCCATCCTCGAGGACCTCGACGACGAGGAGGCGCGACGGCGGTTGGTGCCCTCGCTGACCACCCCGTTGGCGCTGGTCAAGCATGCGACCTTCGTGGAGAAGGTGTGGTTCCACGCCCGGGTCGCCGGTGTGCCGCGCAAGGAGATCGGGCTGCCCGACACCGTCGACGAGAGTTTCATACCGGACCCCGAGGACACGGTCGAGTCCGTCCGGGCAAACCACCGCGCGGCCTGCGAGCGCTCCCGCGAGATCGCCGCCGGACACGAGCTGGACGATGAGTTCGACTGGCACGGCAACCCGGTGTCGCTGCGGTTCATCTATGCGCACATGATCCAGGAGCTCGCCCGCCATGCCGGGCACGGCGACATCCTCGTGGAGCAGGTCAAGGCTTCCCGCGTCGCCTAGCTGTTGCTCATACCCCGCTCGAGACGGTCGGCTCGGCACCGGGCTGCCTGGTAGGCACTCGGCGGGCGAAGAACAGGGCGACGAGAGAGATCAGCGCGAGCACCGACAGGGCGGCCCGCAGCCCGTCGAGGCGAGAGGCCGAGTTCTCCTCGATGATCGCGGCGGACGTACTGTCCGGCACGCCGGCGTCGGCCAAGGCGTCCTCCAGCTCGTCGTCAGGGACGAAGGGGATTCCTCCAGCGAGTTCGACCGCGGCGGTCGAGGAGAGGCTGTCGGGGACGTCGGGGTTGTTCTGGATCCCGGTCAGGAACGATGAGGTCAGGGCAGAGATCAGCACGGCGCCCGCAAGGGCTGTGCCGATCGACGCGCCCAGGTTGGTGACCGTGTTCTGCAGCCCGCCGACTTCCGGGCTCTGCTCGTCGGGGACCGCAGAGACGGTGACACTGCCCAGCTGCGAGGCCAGGGCTCCCACGCCGAGTCCGGCCAGCAGCATCGGCCAGGTGATGACTTCGGGCCCTACGCCCACCTCGAGCGAGACCAGCAGAGAGACGTTGCCGGCGAAGAGGGCGGCGAACCCGACCCTGACCACCCTGCGGGGCGAGGCGTCCGGAAAGAGCTTCGGGATGCCGACCGCGGCGAGCAGCAGGGTGAGGGACAGCGGAAGGATGCGCACCCCGGTCTCGACCGCGGACAGTCCGAGGGCCACCGACAGGAACAGCGGCACCGAGAAGAACAGGCCGGCCTGCAGGAGATACTGGAAGAAGAAGGACGTCAGGCCGCCACGTAGCACTCCGTTGTCGAGGATCGCCGGGTCGATCAGCGCTGACCTCCCCTCCTGTTGGCGCCGTCGCTCCCATCCCAGGAACGCCCGGAGCACGAGTCCACCGGCGATCACGAGCCAGAGGACAGGTGAGACGCCGAGCCATGACGGTGCCCCCTCCTTCGGGATCAGGAAGCCCCAGGCCCCCGCGCGCAGGATCCCGAACACGACCAGGCCGAGCCCGAGCGCCGATATCACGGTGCCCACCAGGTCGAGGCGTGCGCTCGGGTCTGCCGGCGCGTCCGTCATCCTCTTGGTGAGGAGCAGGATGCCCAACACGATCAGAACCTCTCCGGCGAACACCCACCGCCATGAGGCGTACGTGGTGAGCATTCCGCCGATCAGCGGTCCTGCGGCCACTGCGATCGCTCCTGCTGCCGCCACCAGTCCATAGGCGCGCGGTCGTTCGACCCGAGCGAAGTTCGTGGCTACGAGCGAGACGATCGCCGGCATGATCAGCGCGGCCCCGACACCCTCCAGGAACGACCATCCGATGAGGAGCACGGTCAGGTTGGGAGCCAGTGCCGTCGTCGAAGAGCCGACACCGTAGATGACGCAGCCGATCGCGAAGGCCCGCTTGGTGCCCAGCAGCTGGCCCACCTTTCCGCCTGTGATCATGAGGCTGGCCATCACCAGCGTGTAGAGGGTGATGGCCGTCTGGATACCCGTGACCGTCGTGTCGAGATCCTCGGCCACCGTTGCGATGGAGACGTTCATGACCGAACTGTCCAATGTCATCAGGAACTGCGCCGAGGCGAGCGTGAACAGGACGGCTCCTGATCCGGCGGTCACCGCTGCCCCTGTCACGTTGCTCATGACAGCCATTCGAGACGACCCGCGCGGCTTGCGAATCACCCATGGCGCGTGATCCGGACCGGGACCGTGCGCCCGAACCTCGTCTCGCCTGCCAGAAATGGTTCGTACGTCTGGCCGGCCGTGCCGGAGAATCAGACTCGTGCCGTCCCTGAACCAGTTCGCCGCCTTCGCGCTGGCCTCTTTCGTCTTCATCCTGATCCCGGGCCCGAGCGTTCTCTTCGCCCTCGGCCGGGCTCTGACCGCCGGGCGCCGCGATGCGGTGCTGTCCGTGGGTGGCAACGCGTCCGGCCAGTTCCTCCAGGTTCTGGCGGTGGCCATCGGGCTCGGCGCGCTCGTGGCCGCGTCCGCGACGGCGTTCACGGTCGTGAAGCTGGTCGGCGCTGCGTACGTCGTCTATCTCGGGATCCAGGCGATCCGTCACCGCGGCGATGCCCGCGCGGCCCTGGACGGTGGCGAGGTTGCGAGAGTGAGCGGGTGGGGCGCGGTCCGCACCGGCATCATCGTCGGCGCGACGAACCCGAAGACGATCGTCTTCCACCTCGCGTTCCTGCCCCAGTTCATCGACACCTCGGCGCCGGCCGTTCCACAGATCCTCCTGCTGGGTGCGATCTTCTCGGCGATGGCCTTTGCCTGCGACTCCGGCTGGGTCTTCGCTGCCAGCCGTGCCAAGGCCTGGTTCGCCCGCAAGCCCAAGCGTCTCGACAGTCTCGGCGCCGGTGGCGGCGTTGTGATGATCGGACTCGGCGCCACCTTGGCGACCGCATCCCACGGCGCCTGACCGACCCGAGCCGAACGCCGGCAACCGGCCGTCAGCCGCCGAATTCCGAAGACAGGAGCGCCTCGGTCATCGAGACTGGGACGCATGCGGACTCCACTCTCGGGCCTCATCGCGGCCGCACTCGCCTCGCTCGCCATCACCTCGGGGGCCTTGGCGACTCCCGCCGACGCCACCGAGCCTGCTCGCGCCGAGGAGGGGCGTCCCGACCCGCTCCTGGCCTTCAACCACGCCTGGGCGATGGTCGACCGGGAGACGGCCGACGCGATCGAGCACTCCGACTACCTGGGCGAGTTCGCCGACCGCCGGATCAACACCGGCAACGACGGGACCTCGACCTGGACCGGTCGCTACCTGCTCGGCAAGGAGACCTACCTGGAGTTCTTCGGTCCGGGCGACGCTCCCGACGCGGTCGCCGGTGACACCGGGCTCGCCGTCTCGGCGGACGACGACGGCGACCTGGCCATCGCGGCGGACAACCTGCGCGACCTCGTCGCCGACCCGGTCGAGTTCACCCAGGTGACCGATCTCGGCGACGGCAACCTGATCCCGTGGTTCGACGCCGCCTACACGACCTCGACCTACGACACCTTCTTCTCCTGGGCGATGGAGTATCGCGACGAGTTCCTCGACGACCCGCGGCTCTCCTTCCCGCCCGCGGCCTACGAGGGCGACGTCAGCCGCGACCGCTACAACCGCGACCGCTATCTCGACCACCAGCTGCGCGACGTCATCGGCATCCAGATCGCCACGACCGCCGCCGACATCGAGAAGATGGTGCCGCTGTGGCGCGCAGCCGGGATCACCATCCGGGTCCTCAAGGACGGCGGCGTGCTCGCCTTCGACGGCATGACCACGATCCGCCTGCTCCCGGTCCCGGCCGAGAAGGCAGGCGTACGCCACATCATCCTCGCCCTCAACGAGGCGGCCGAGGAGCCGCACACCGAGACGATCGGAAACTCGACGCTGCACGTCGGCCCCGGGGCGTACGCGCTGTGGACCTTCGACCCGATCGAGGCCACCGCGAGCACCCGTTCCCAGGGGGCCGGCAGGCCGCTCCACCCCGCGTTCGGCGGATGAGGTAGTAATCTCCGCAGCAATGGCAGGGAACACCCGACAGACTGGCACGAGCGTGACCAGCCGGGCACTTGCGATCCTGAGCGCTTTCGACGAGCAGCACCGGGCGATGTCGCTCAGCGACATCGCTGCCCGCGCGGACCTTCCGCTCGCCACGACCCATCGGCTCCTGGGCGAGCTCTTCCGGTGGGGTGCACTGGAGCGTCTGCCCTCCGGCGAGTACGTCATCGGCCGGAAGATCTGGGACATCGGCCACCTGGCCCCTGCCGAGACCGGGTTGCGCCAGGTCGCCGAACCGTTCCTCCACGACCTCTACGGGGCGACCCTGGCCACCGTCCATCTCGCCGTACGCGAGGAGCTCGAGGTGGTCTACCTCGACCGGCTGCGCGGCAACCAGTCCGTCCCGGTGGTGAGCAAGGTCGGCGGGCGCCTGCCGCTGCACACCACCGGCGTCGGCAAGGTCCTCCTCGCCTACGCTCCGGTCGAAGTCCAGGACGCGGTGCTGGGCGCTCTCACCCGGATCACCCCCTACACGATCACCCAGCCGGGCGTCCTCCGCAGACAGCTGCGGCAGGTGCTCGACAAGGGCTACGCCACCACCCGCGAGGAGATGAGCCTCGGCGCCTGCTCGATCGCCGTCCCGATCCATCGCCGCGACGAGGTGGTCGCCTCACTGGGCCTGGTGGTGCCCACGCTCAAGGGCAGCGAACAGAGGCTGTACGGCGCACTCCGTGTCGCCGCACAGTCGATCGGCCGGCGGCTCTGAGGAACGTCGGCTAGGAAAATTTTGGCGATGCTTCCACTGAGTGGAAGCTGTGTCGATGCTCACAGGGCGAGTGCTCGTAGGTTCGCCCCCATGAATGTGTCCGCAACCACATCGTCCACCGTCAGTGGCGATACCCGGAGCCTGTGGCCGGTCGTCCTTTGCTGGCTCGCTGTCGCCCTCGATGGCTATGACCTCGTCGTTCTAGGAGCGGTCATCCCCACCTTGGCGGGGACCGGCGCGCTCGGGTTCACCGAGGCGTCGCTGACCACGGCCGCCACCGTCGGCCTGATCGGCGTCGGCATCGGCGCCGTGGCCATCGGGCCGCTCGCCGACCGGTTCGGCCGTCGCCGGACCCTGATCAGCAGCATCGCGCTGTTCTCGCTGCTCACCCTGGCCGTCGCCTTCGCTCCGAACGCCACGGTGTTCATCGTGCTGCGCTTCCTGGCAGGTCTGGGCCTGGGCGCCTGCCTGCCGACGGCCCTGGCGTTCATGAGCGAGCACGCCCGCCAGGGACGCTCGGGCACGGCCATGACCCGGATGATGACCGGCTACCACGTCGGAGCCGTACTCACCGCTCTGCTGGCCCTGTGGGTGATCCCGCACCTGGGCTGGGAGGCGATGTTCGTGATCGGCGGCGTCGCGGGCCTGCTGACGGTCCCCGTGATGTGGGCGAAGCTCCCGGAGTCGCAGGCCTACCTGGAGACTGTCGAGGCGGAGAAGGTACATCCCTCCGAGGTCGTTCGCGGCCGCCTGCTGTGGGTCAGCCTGGGCCTGTGGGCGGCGTCGTTCTGTGGACTGCTGCTGGTCTACGGCCTCAACACCTGGCTGCCGACGATCATGGGCGAGGCGGGCTACTCCCTCGACGCCGGGCTCGGCCTGCTCCTCACCCTGAACGTCGGCGCCGTGATCGGGCTCGTCCTGGCGGGCCTGATCTCCGACGCCAAGGGCAACAAGCCGACGGTGGTGACCTGGTTCGGCGTCGCCGCGCTGATGCTGGCCCTGCTGTCGATCAAGATGGAGAGCAGCTTCCTGGTGTACGCGGCGGTGCTGGCCGCCGGCATCTTCGTCTTCAGCGCGCAGGTGCTGGTCTACGCGTTCGTCAGCCACCTCTACCCCGCCCGGATCCGCGGCACGGCGCTCGGCATGTCCGCCGGCATCGGCCGGGTCGGCGCCATCGTCGGGCCGTTCCTCGGCGGCGCGCTCCTCACCGCCGGCATCGCCTATCCGTGGGGCTTCTACGCCTTCGCCGGCGCGGCCGTGATCGCCATGCTGGCTCTGCTGACCGTGCCGGCGCACCCAAGCAACTGACCACCCGACATTCAGGAGCACACCATGTCCGTTCTCGACTCCGTCGACTGGTCCGGAAACATCCTCAAGGCCGGCGCCTGGCAACCCGGGCGAGGAGGCGACTACGCCGTCGTCGAACCGGCCACCGGCGCCGAGCTGGGCAGGATGGGGCTGGCCACCGCGGCCGACGTGGCGGATGCCGCCGCAGCAGCCGCCGAGGCCCAGCTCGAGTGGGCCGCACTCCCCCACCCGGAACGCGCCGCCGTCCTGCGCCGCGCCGGCGACCTGTGGCAGCGGCATGCCGAGGAGATCACCGGGTGGAACGTCCGTGAGGTCGGCGCCGTACCCGGTATGGCCGGGTTCGCACTTCACGTCGCGGCCGAGGAGTGCTACGAGGCCGCCGGCCTCCCGAGCCGTCCGAGCGGCGAAGTCATCCCGTCCGAAAAGCCGCGTCTGTCGATGACACGTCGCGTGCCCGCTGGGGTGGTCACCGTCATCGCCCCCTTCAACGTGCCGATCATCCTCGGCATCCGCTCGGTCGCCCCTGCCCTCGCCCTGGGCAACGCCGTCATCCTCAAGCCGGACCCGCGCACCGCCGTGACCGGCGGCACGCTGATGGCCCGCATCTTCGAGGAGGCCGGCCTGCCCCCGGGAGTGCTCCAGATGCTGCCCGGCGGCGCCGACGTGGGCGAAGCGCTGATCACGGATCCCCACGTCCGGGTCATCTCGTTCACCGGCTCCACCGGCGTCGGCCGCCGCATCGGTGAGCTGGCGGGCAGGCACCTCAAGCGTGCCCACCTCGAGCTCGGCGGCAACTCCGCGCTGCTGGTCCTCGATGACGCCGACGTCGAGGCCGCCGTCAACCTGGCGGCGTGGGGCTCGTTCTTCCACCAGGGCCAGATCTGCATGACGACCGGCCGACACCTGGTCGCTGCCAGCATCTACGACGACTTCGTCGAGGCACTCGCCGAGAAGGCCAGCCACCTACCGGTCGGCAATCCCGCCACCGACGAAGTCGCTCTCGGCCCCGTCATCGATGCCGGCCAGCGCGACAAGATCCACGGTCTGGTCACTGCGTCGGCGGATGCCGGCGCCGTCATCGCGGCCGGCGGCACGTACGAGGATCTCTTCTACCGGCCCACCGTCCTGGCGGACGTCCCGATCACCGCGCCGGCGTACGCGGAAGAGGTCTTCGGCCCCGTCGCACCGGTGACCAAGGTCGAGTCCGTCGAGGACGCGATCGAGCTCGCGGCGGCCAGCGAGTACGGCCTGTCCCTCGGCATCGTCACCAAGGACGTCATGCGTGGCCTCGCGGTCGCGGAGCAGATCCCGACCGGCATCGTCCACATCAACGACCAGACCGTCAACGACGAGGCCAACGCGCCGTTCGGTGGCGTCCGCGCGTCCGGCACCGGGTCCCGGTTCGGCGGCGCCGAGGCCAACATCGAGGCGTTCACCGAGACCCGGTGGATCACCATGCGGGGTGAGCCGGCGCGCTACCCGTTCTGAGCCCGCGACCCTGACGGGTTTGCAGGTGAGGTACGGGTAGCTCCCGCGGAGGACAAGTCGACGGTCACGCCGGCCATCTCCTCGAGCGCCTCCCACACGCGCGCGACGACGCCCGGCCCCGGGTCGATCGTGTGCGGCAGCGGGGTCAGGCGTACGGGAGGGCCGGCGATCTTCGCGGGACCGAGATAGTCGCCGCCGACCACGTCCGGGTCGACCAGGGCGCGCACCCCGGACCAGGCCGCCGCGTCCTTGCCCTGGGCCCAGGGTGTGTAGGGGTTGCGCCGATAGCCGACGCTGTCGTCCCGGATCCCGGCGCGCCGGGGTGTCTTCGCGTCGACCCCGACTCCGGGGTGGGTGAGGATCGAGGCGACGGGCAGCCCCGCTGCGCGGAGCCGGCGGTCGAGCTCGTATCCCAAGATCTCGGTGAGCGTCTTGGCCTTGACGTACGCGGCGATGCCGGTTCGCGGCGTCGCCCGCGGGTCGGACCCGTCCAGGTGGAAGCGCCGCACGAACCCGGTCGAGGCATGCACGATCCGGAGCGGGTGAGCGGTCCCGGTGGACCGCGCTGAGAGGAGCCGAGCGACGAGGCCGAAGTTGGCGACGGTGTGCGCTCCGGTCATGAGCGGCAGGCCGTCCGTCGTCCTGGCCCGGCGGGCGAGCTGCATCGGGGCACCGTTGAGGAAGATCCCGTCGAGCCGCGGCAGCGCGGCGAGCTGCTCGGCACCCTCCTCGACTGATGCGAGCGAGGTGAGGTCGAAGGCGACCGCGCTGGTGACCGCGTCCGGGACCTGCCCGCGGATCGCGGCCGCGGCGACGTCGATCTTCTCGGGCGAGCGCGAGGCGAGGACCACTTCGGCACCGGCCGCTGCGAGCTGCTCGGCGGCGAAGTAGCCGATTCCTCCGGTGGCGCCGGTGACGGCATAGACGCGACCACGCAGATCGGGCAGGTGAATGGGGTCCCAGGTCATGAATGCTCCTCTAATCGGATAGATGATCCGTTTCAGGGTATACCCAAAGCGGATAATTCATCCGAATCGCGTAGGCTGTGCCCATGTCCCCACTACGTTCGGACGCAGCTCGCTCCCGCGCGAAGATCCTCGACACGGCCCGCGCGCGACCGGTGACCGACCTGCGTCTCAACGAACTGGCGCGTGCAGCCGGCGTCGGCGTCGCGACGGTCTACCGCCACTTCCCCACGGTCGACGCCCTCGTGGAGGCACTCAACCTCGATGCGCTCGAGCAGCTCGTCGCCCAGGCACGCGCGGCAGCCGCGCTCCCCGATCCCGGCGAGGCGTTCACCACGTTCGTACGCAGCGCCGCCCTGTTTCAGGTCGAGCACGAGGGTCTCCAGGCGATCCTGCTGTCCGAGGAGGTCTCACCGGCCGCACGCGCGCTCCGTGACGAGCTCTTCGGGCTCGCCGAGACCACCCTCGAGGCGGCCATCCGCGATGGCGCCGTGCGTCCCGACATCACCACCAGCCACCTGCAGCGCCTCGTCTGCGGGGTCGAGCACGCCGTCCGCCTGGGCGACGGGACCGACCGCGACCTGCTCCTCGACGTGATGTTGTCCGGGCTCTCTCCTCACGCCTGACGGCGGACGGCCTACTGAGCGAGGGCCGGGTGGAGGTGCTCGGTCTCGATCGCGATCCTGGCCTGTTCGGCGGCGGCACGAAGGGCGACGTCCACCGGCTCCGTACGCAGCCACGCGGCCAGGAAGCCGGCCATGAAAGCGTCGCCGGCACCGTTGGTGTCGACGACAGTGGCCGGTGTCGCCGCGACCTCGTGCCGGGTCCCGTCGGCCTCGAGCGCGATCGCTCCCTTCGCGCCGAGGGTGCAGACGGCGAGGCCGGGACCGCGGTCGAGGCACGAGGCCATCAGCCCCCACGGGTCCTCGGTGCCGTCGTCGTTCATGAACACGCCTTCGGCGGCGCGCACGAAGCGCTCGTGAAACGCCGACGAGCCGTCGTAGTCGTGCAGGTCCATCCACAGCGGCGCCCGTCGGGCGGGCATCGCCTCCAGCACCAGCCGGCCGAGCTCGCTCAGGTCGATCACCGCGAGGTCCCCGGCGGTGACCGCGCTCACCGCCGCCTCGACCGCTTCGGCGGACGGGATCGAGGGGGTCGAGACGTACAACGAGACCCGGCCCCCACCCTCGGCCATCAGGTTGACGTGCCGTTCGGTCTGCTCGCTGGCGATCGCCTCCATGACGACCCCCGCCTGCTCGAGCCGC
Organism: Nocardioides sp. NPDC127514; assembly: GCF_040302125.1. Taxonomy (NCBI): domain Bacteria; kingdom Bacillati; phylum Actinomycetota; class Actinomycetes; order Propionibacteriales; family Nocardioidaceae; genus Nocardioides; species Nocardioides sp. NPDC127514. The sequence continues at coordinate 28,524 of NZ_JBEORF010000006.1, forward strand.
TCCCGCAGCCGCGCGCCGTCCTCGTCGTCACCGACAGGAGCCCACAGGCGTACGTCGATGCCGAGCCCGGCCAGATGCAGCGCCTTGCCCGCGGACGTGCCGCCGACCGTGTGCCACGCGCGACGCGCGAACTGCATGTGTGGCACCGGCTCGGGGAGCCGGTCGAGCTCGATCAGGTGGTTCCAGGACGCGGGGCCGCAGACGACGACACGGGGAGCAGACGACATCGCCATATTCCAGCACCATCGCGGTCAGTAGGTGGTGACATCGACCGACACCGACGACGCATCCCGCAGCGGTGCGATGCTCTCCGCCGCCGCGACCAGCGCGTCCTGATGGCGTCGGCTCAGCGCCTCGAACGCCTTGAGCTCGACGCGCAGCCTTCGCCCGCTCTTGCGGGCGCGCCAGGTGCCGACGATCTCGCCGTCGGCGAGCATCGTTCCGGGGTCGCCGACCGTTCTCCAGACGTCCCGGTGATGGGCCTTGCCCACGATGGTGTCTCGATCGCGCAGCTGGGTGTAGGGATCTCGGGGAGGAAGCAGCCGCACGCCCGTGGGCATCCTCGCCGTTCGGAGTGCGTCGAGATCGGCGGCGAAGGCCCAGGCGGTGCCACCGAAGTCCAGCTCGACCAGCTCGTCCTCGAGACTGCTCCACCACGGATCGACGTCCCCCGCTCGCACCCCGAGCCACGTCGCGAAGCTGCTTCGGGTCGACGGGCCGTAGCAGCGCAGGTAGCGCCGGAGCAGCTCGCGGCGGCACGCCACGGGATCCATCTCCTCGACAGCCCCTCCGAGCCATTCCTCGGTCAGGACGAACGGAGCCTTGTTCCCGGTGCGTGGCGCGAAGCAGACGGTCCGCTGCAGTGCGAGCAGGCGGACGCAGAAATGCACCACCGCCTCCCCGATGGGCTGCCCTTCGGCGTAGGGGCCCTCCTCGTTCCAGACCGCTCGCTGCCGGTCCGTCAGCTCGGGGGCGATCCGTGTGGCCACCTCGGCTCCGAGCTCGTCGATCGCGAGCTGCCGTCCCGGCAGCACCTCACGGGTGGCCGCTGCGACGATGTCGACGGCCTCGGTGAGGGTCAGCCCGAGTCTGTCGACCGCCTGCTGGACACCCAGCAGGAAATGCCTCCGCGCTTCCTCGGTCACGGGAAGCACACCTGTCGTGAAGACGTACGCCTCGGCGGTCGGGACATAGTAGGGAGCACCCCGCATGCTCCAGGTCAGCAACAGCTCCCGACCCTCGACGGCGTCGGCAACCAGGTCAGCCGAGACACCGTCGACCCGTGCGTGGAACGCCAGCAGCGCCGACCCGGGAGGAGAGTTCTGGATACCGCACCGTCCCGCAGCCGCCACCAGGCCCTGCTCTCCAAGTCGGGCATCGAGCTGGTGCGATGCCAGCCGGAAAGCCACCACACGCTCCCGTTCGACTCGCTCGGCCACCGACCCAGCGTACGTCTGCTGAGCGAGGAGCTACTTCGAGTCGAGGCCTGCGATCAGGACCAGGGCAGCGAAGCCGTCGTCGGTGCCCGGCCACTGGGCGCGAACCGCGTCGATCCCCGCGCGACGGACGACGCCACGCAGGACGGCGGCGACGATGATCGCGTCGTCGGCGTAGCCCAGCACCGGGATGAAGTCGGGCACCAGGTCGACCGGCAGGGCGAGGTAGACCATGAGCAGCCCGAGCCTGATCCGTACGCCGCGAGGCATCGATCTGTCGGTCGCGAGCCGACGCAGCAGCCGCACCACATCGGGCAGGATCCGCAGTGCCTCACGCAACAGGTCGCCGCGCGGGCGAACGACGAGCAGCGCGACGATGAGGCAGAGCCAGGTGAGCAACAGCGCCGCGGCGACGCCGATCGCCAGGTCCCACCAGAACGAACCAGTCATCCTCACCCTCCGAGCCACGCCGCGCTCCGTGGTGGCGCCGCACCTGGCGATTCCATCACGGCCGCCGGAGAAAGGCGTCGTCGTCTCCGTCCTCGAGCAGTACGCTCGATCGGACGCCGAGCTGACTCGTCGTCATGGTTCACGGAGGAACCCATGCCACTCACCAGAGTCCACAATCTTTCGATCTCGCTCGACGGCTTCGCGACCGGGGAGCCGCAGTCGGCCGAGGCGCCGTTCGGCCATGCCGGCGAGCGCCTTCACGAATGGATGTTCGCCACCCGCTACTGGGACTCGTCCGGCGGCGCCGGCGCGGACGACGCCTTCGCGCAGCGGCACAGCCAGGGCATCGGCGCCGAGATCATGGGCGCCAACAAGTTCGGTCCGCCGGGGTGGCAGGACGACCCCGAGTGGAAGGGCTGGTGGGGTCCCAACCCGCCGTTCCACTCGCCGACCTTCGTCCTCACCCACCGGCCGCGTCCGCCCGTGGAGATGGAGGGCGGCACCACCTTCTACTTCCTGGATGCGCCTCCGGCCGAGGCGCTGGCGGCCGCGTTCGAGGCCGCCGACGGTCAGGACGTACGCCTCGGGGGCGGCGCGACCGTGGTGCGCGACTTCGTCGCAGCCGGGCTCGTCGATCTGATGCACCTGGTCCAGGTGCCGATCGTCCTCGGTCGTGGCGTACGCGTCTGGGACGGCCTGGAGGGAGCCGAGAACGACTACGACATCGAGGCGGTCTCGACGCCCAGCGGCGTCACCCACCTGACCTTCACACGTAAGCCTGCCGGCTCCTAACGCGGGCGAAAGGTCCGTCGAGGGCGGCCCACTGCAGGAGCATGACCGTCTTGCCGTCGATGATCCGGCCGTCCCGGGTCATCGCCAGCGCCTCGGCGAAGTCGAGCTCGAGCACCTCGATGTCCTCGCCCTCCTCGGCGACTCCGCCCCCGTCTCCGATGCGGCTCGCCGGCGTGTAGGCCCCCGCGAAGAAGTGGAGCCGTTCGGTCACCGACCCGGGACTCATGTAGACGTCGAAGACGTGGTCGACGTCGGTGAGGCTGATACCGAGCTCCTCGGCGCTCTCCCGGCGGATGGCGGTGACCGGGTCGTCGGCATCCAGCAGCCCCGCGGCCGCCTCGATGAGGAGCCCGTCAGGATGGTCGTTGACGTAGACCGGATACCTGAACTGCCGGGTCAGCAGGACCGTGCCGCGCTCGACGTCGTAGGGAAGGAGAACGGCGCCGTTCCCGCGGTCGTACGTCTCGCGCTGCTGGGTCTCCCAGCGCCCGTCCCGCCGGCGGTAGTCGAACGTGGTGCGCCTGAGTACGTGCCACCCCTGCGAGGTCAGCTCGACGTCTCGGACCACGACGTCGGGGTTGCGGGTCAGCTCTCGACCGGCGCGATCGAGACCGATGCGGCCTCGATGGTCGGGGACCTCGATGCCTGGACGGCCGCTCATGCGCGCTGGGCCCCGATCGCCGGGATCTCCGCGATGTCGTAGTAGACCGGAAGCCCTCGGCCCTCGGCGATCGCCACATCCTGGTCGGCTCCGGCCGACTCCCCGGGAAGGCGGAGGACAGCGTCGCAGCGCTGAAGCAGCCGCTCCGCGGTCGGGTAGAGGACCTCCTCCGCGAGAGGGTCGGTGGGCCCCGCGCCGGCCGAGCTCAGCACGGGCAGCGCGACCCACTCACCGATCATCGGGATGTGGCCGGCGGCGAAGATCGGCCAGGCGGCCGCTTCGAGCCGCTCGAGGTTGGCGGCCATGGCCGCGGGGTCACCGTCGGTGCCGGAACGATAGGGGCCGGCAATGAGGATGAGCATCGGCTTCGGTGTCGTCATGGCGCCAGACTACATGCAATAATGTGCAAAAATAGAAAGGAACGTGCATGCTCGTTGGACAGCGCCGCGCTCACCTCCTACGCATTCTGGACGAAACAGGCAAGATCGTGGCCAAGGACGTCGCCGTCGACCTGGGCGTCTCCGAGGACAGCATCCGCCGCGATCTGCGTGACCTGGCCGCGGAGGGTCTGTGCCAGCGCGTCTACGGTGGTGCGCTCCCCGTCTCCCCGGCGGTCGTCGCCTACACCACCCGCCACAGCGTCGAGCCCGGCGGAAAGCGTGCGGTAGCGGCCGCGGCCGCGGGCCTCGTACGTCCCGGAAGCACGCTCATCCTGGACGGAGGCACCACCGCGCTCGCCGTCGCGGAAGCACTTCCCCGGGACCTGGAGTGCACCGTCATCACCAACAGCCCGACCGTCGCCTCGGCCCTCCTGCAGCACCCGAGCGCCGACCTGTTCCTCCTCGGTGGCAGGGTCTTCAAGCACTCCGCCGTTGCCTGTGGCGCCGCAGCCGTCGAAGCAGCCCAGAACGTCTCCGCCGACCTCTGCCTCATCGGTGTCACCGGCGTTCACCCCGAGGCCGGCCTCACCACCGGCGACGCCGAGGACGCCGCCATGAAACGCGCCCTCGCCGCGCGTGCGGCCGAGACGTACGTCCTCGCCTCCTCGGAGAAGATCGGCACCGCCTCCCCCTACCGGGTGCTCCCCTGGGGTCAGGTCACCGGCATCATCACCGACGCCGCCCCGACCGATGGCGTGATCAAGCAGCTCTCAGCACTCGACGTCGAGATCCTGCACGCCGACGTTCTCTAGGAACCGTTCGACGTCCCGCCTCGAGCGAAGCCGGACGAACCGCAGGTGAGAGTGACGCGGATCGGCCATCGCGGCCTCATAACGCTTCACCTGCGGAGCATACGAGTCCCACGCCCAGCGGATGACCGAGTCGCTCGGATCCCAGAGACGAAGACCGCCCCAACCCGTCGTGCTCTTCCTCGACCCATCCCGGCCGCCAATGAAGCGCGTCGAGCTCGACGTACCGGACCCCAAGAGTCTCCGCCAGCCTCCGGGCGACCGTCGACTTGCCCGAACCCGAGGATCCGACCACCGACACCCGCATCAGAGTGTCTTCGCCATGAACACACGGCGGTAGCCATCCTCGACGACGTACCCGGTCTCCTCATACCCCAACCGCGCGTAGAGCCGCCGGTTCTCGGTCATCGCCTCATGCGTGTAGAGCTCGACGTACGTCGCGGCGCGGGCCATCGCGCGGGACTCGACGTGAGCAATCAGTGCTCGCCCGATCCCCCGCCCCTGATGGCCAGGCGCCACTGCGAGGTTCTCCAACAGCACACCGCCGTCCCCTGGATGCCTCGTGACCGCGTATCCGGCAACATCGCTATCAACCGTCGCCACCCAGACCTCCGCGGACTCGATCGCCTCCTCGTAGTCCGCCCCCATCGGCCCAGGCTCGAGCCCGATCCGCTCGACATACCTCGCGTACGCCGCCAGCGCGATCTCCCTCAGCCGCGGCGCATCCGCTGGCTCCGCCGGTCTGATGCCCGCAGGGTTCGGGCCGATCGGGGTGGCGCTCATGGTGGCAACCGTACGTCGCAGGCGCTCGTGGCTCGACTGAGTTGCGCCGCGATCTACGTTCGTCGAGTGAAGCGGATGTCGCCGTTGGGGAGGCGTTCGTGGAGGTATTCGGGGTCGTGGGCGCGGTGGTGGTGATGGCTGCAGAGCAAGGCGGCATTGTCGAGGTCGGTGGCCCCGCCTTGGGCCCAGGCGATCCAGTGGTGGGCTTCGGCCCAGGTGCCGGGGATGTCGCAGCCCTCGGTCTCGCAGGTCGCCGATCTGAGGAGGAGGGCGCGGCGTTGGGCGGCGGTGAAGAAGCGTTCCTTGCGGCCGAGGTCGAGGATTTCGGAGGCGCCGCCGAGGACGGCGGGGATGATGTTCGCGGTGCAGGCCAGCCGGCGGGCTTCGGCGGCGGTGATCGGGCTGCCACCGAGGATCTGGGCGATGCCGGCCTCTTTGCGGAGCTGGTCGATGTCGATGGTCACGATCACCGTGGTCGCATCCCCGCCGTGGATCGGCAGCCGCGATGGGTCGAGGGTCTCCAACAGCTGGCAGAACGCGCGTCCCAGGCGGCGGTCGTAGGGCAGGTACTCGCCGGTCTCGGTGCGGGTGCCGTCCTCGCGTCGGGGTGAGGCGAACGCCTCCAAGGTGGTGGCCAGCCGGTCCGCAGTCGCGTCCGGGACCACCGCCGTGATCCGGGTGGTGCCATCTCCGAGGCGCCGCATCGCGAGTCGGGTCTTCTTCCGGGCGTGGGCATCCTCGGCCGCCAGCCGTTTCGCCTCTTCCGCCTCAGCGATCTCGGGCGCGATGACATCGAGGATCCGGCGGCCCAGGCGTCGGAGCTGGGTGGGGTCGAACCGGGTCGCATAGCCGACCAGGGCTTCTTCGGCCTTGACGCGGATCTCGGGGTCGAGGTCGGTCGGCAGGTCGTCGAGGGCGTTCACGATCACGTGGGCTTGGGCAGGGTTGCAGGCACCGGTCCGCATCGCGGCCGCCACCAGCCCATACGAGCGGTCCAGGGCCTCGGCCAGCCGGAGGTCGGCGCGGAGGGTCTCGGGGCGTTGGTGGGTGTGGTGATGAAGCCACGCCGCGACATCCCGCGCCGCGGACTCGGCGGCCACGTCGTCAGCGGTGGCGAGCACCCGCAGCTCGAGCTCAGCCAACTGCGCCTTCGCGCGGGCGATCTCAAGCAGGGTGGCGGCCTTCTGGTCGGTGGCCATGAACACCGGATTCGCCTCAGAGACACCGTCCAGGGCGTTGGTGACCGCGACCACCGCCCCCAGCACAGGGTGCTGGGGCTGCTGCAGTGTGGTCATCGAACCGGTCACCTCCCGACGTACGAACTCTCCACACCCGCTGGCACGGGTGTGTGTTGGTTCGCTGGTCTCGGAGGCCCGGAGTACGGGCTATTACTTACCCTCGCAGCTCAGCGTTCACGCCCCTGGTTCCCCTGGATTACCCCACACCCGTTGTGTCTCGGATGGCTGGGGCACGCCTCTTTCGAGGTGGTCGGCCTTCACATTTACGCCTGCGCCGAGCCTACCACACGAAAGCAACCCAAACCCGATCAGGGACAGATATCCCCAACAAAACCCAGACCGCTGCTGGAAGCCCGCAAGACACCCGAATGGCACCCAACCCAGACACCCTGCTTCTAAATCTCCAACCCAATCCCGGTATTGGCCCCACCCACGCTGGAACCCAAACACAAATCCCCGAGTAACCTCCCAGCATGACTGAGCCGCTGGACGACGGGCCGTTCTACCACGGCACAAAGGCCGATCTGCGCGAAGGAGATCTACTCACCCCCGGCTTCCGGTCGAACTACAAGCCCGAGGTGGTGATGAACCACATCTACTTCACCGCGCTCCCCGACGGCGCAGGCCTAGCCGCCGAGATCGCCCCCGGCGACGGAGAGCCACGGGTCTATCTCGTTGAGCCGACCGGCGAATATGAGAACGACCCCAACGTCACGGACAAGAAGTTCCCGGGCAACCCGACCCGCTCCTACCGCAGCACGGCACCGCTCCGGATCGTCTCCGAGGTCCACGACTGGACCCGGCTGACGCCGGAGGCCCTCCAGATGTGGCGCGACCGCCTCGCTGCGATCCGGGCCGACGAACGGGCCGAGATCATCAACTAGGCCGACGATCAGTGCAGGGCGGCATCCGCCGCGGTCGTACGCCAGGCATGGAAGGCGATCGTGAGCCCGGCCCTCGTGGGAGCACAGGTGAACGGCCCGGCCTCGGCGACGAGCTCCGGAGCGAAGGGAACGAGTCGGACGAGCTGAAGAGAGCCTCCGTCGACCGCGGCTCGAATGGTGAGCGCGTCACCGGATCGACTGGCCCGCATGTGGACCCTGCGGTCGCGCCAGTCGGGCACGGGCGCCAGTGACCAGTCGGATCTGCCGTCGGTGACGACGGCACCGAGCTGCGGACGACCGTCGGCATACTCGACGCCCGCCTTGACCCAATGCGTCTCGCTGACGCGTACGAAGATCCCGGCCTGGTCGAACTGCTCTGAGAACGCTGCCGTGAACTCGACCTCGACAGCGGTGTCCTGGTCGAAGGGAGCCAGCAGGGCGTGCTCGCTGTCGTGGACGAACCCGTAGGAGGTCGTACGCCACGCGTCGCTCCCCTCGGCGGCGGTGACGAGCAGGTCGGAGCCGCGTTCGACAGCGGAGACGGGCGGATGGGTCCAGCGCCCACTCCCCCAGCGGATCGAGGTCAAGGCGGGTCAGCCCTCGCGAATGGTCATCGTGGTGATCCGGTCGCCGTCGACGTCGAAGACGAACTTCGAGCGGCCGTTGGCGTGGGTGGAGCGCCAGTCGCCGATCACGGTCACCGTGCCGTCCTCGGCCGCGACCTCCTCGACGGCGAGGGTTCCCTGAGCGCCGATGAACTCGTTGTCGCTCCACCCCTTGATCTGCTCTCGTCCGGTGAAGACACGGCCCCAGTCGTCGACAGCTCCACCCTCGGTGAAGGCGTCGAGGAACGCGGACTCGTCGTGCCTGTTGACGGCCTCGATGAAGGTGGCGACCGGCTCAGGAATCGTCTGCTCTGTCATGTGCACTCCTTCTCAGCGGGTGGTGGCGCGAGTATTCAGTGTCGCTCTTCCAGCCCCACGGCCTCGCGCAGGATCCGCACCGAGTCGGCAAGGTCCTCGTCGTCGCGGGCCCGGGACTCCATGAGATCAGAGAGGGCCGAGGCGATCACGTTGAGCTTCTCGTGGGACGCCTCCTCCGAGCGCCGCCCAGCGTTCTGGAGCAGCACCAGCAACAGCAGCGAGAGGACCGAGGAACCCGTGTGCACGGCCAGCTCCCACTTGGTGCTCGAGGACCAGAAGGGGAAGCTCACCGCCCACACCAGCAGGACGCCCACGATCACATAGAAGAAGGGAGCATGGCTGACCACAGAGGTGACCACCTCCACGAAGCGTTCGAACCCGTTCCGTCCGTCGCCTCGCTGACGAGACTTCCTGGCACTGTTCTCTACGGTCATGCGGACACCGTAGTCCCCGACAGCTGCCGATCAGGCCGCGATGACCGAGGTCATCAGGACGTACGCGGCGGTGCCCGCGAAGATGCTCAGCGTCATGCTGCCTCGCCACAGGTGCAGCCCGATCGTGATCGCGAGGGCGAGGGCGGCCGGCCCGGCAGAGGCCAGGACGACAGGGTCCGTGTCACGGAGGGTGTACGCGGCGAGGATGACCATCACGCCGACGGGCATCCGGTCGCCGATGTAGGCCAGCAGCGCGCTGTGCCGCAGCGGAGCGAGCATCGCGAACGGAGCCGCGCGAAGGGTCCAGGTGACGGCCGCGGAGACGAGGACGGCGGACAGGACGTACCAGGGATCAGTCACGCCTGCTCCTACGGGCAGCCAGGACGTACGAGCAGACCAGCGCGGCACAGAACATGCCCATCGCGATCAGCAGCATGTTGTCGCGCGAGATCAGCGCCGCGACGATCGCGCAGCCCAGGGCGAGCGCCGAGATCGGCACCGACCTACGGACCTTGTACGCCTCGATCCCCAGCACCACGAACAGCGCCGTGACCGCGAAGTCGAGGCCGACCACCTGGGGCGGGATCAGCGATCCCAGCCCGGCGCCGGCAGCCACGCAGAGCACCCACGCCAGGTGGAAGAACGCCTGGATGCTGACGATCCTGGTCCGCGACCACTCGGCCGCCTCCGGCGTCGCGGTGAGCGCGTACGCCTCGTCGGTCAGGGCGAAGGTGCTGTAGGCCTTCCACCCGCGGCCGCGCACCCGGTGCATCGGGAACGTGATGGCGTAGAAGACGTGCCGGAAGTTCACCAGCAGGGTGCTGACCGCGATCTGCGCCAGCGGCGCGGCGGCGGCCAGGAGGCCGACGAGTAGGAACTCCATCGATCCGGCGAACACGACCGCTCCCAGCACTGGCGCCCACCACCAGGCGAGCCCGGACTGGACCACCAGTACGCCGAGCGCGAGCCCGAGCGGGACGACGGCGACAGACGCGGGAAGCACTGTCCTCCACCCGGCGGCGACCTCCTCGCGGGTCCCCGCGAGCTCCCGCGGTGCCGTCTCCATCTCCGTCACTTGCATGCGGCAAGCCTAGGAAAGTTCTGACGTCCTTGGGTTGCCCATCGGCGATGCTAAAGTGCCGCCGTGCGCAATGATCATGCGATTGACGACCTGGATCGAGCAATCATTGCCGAGCTCGAGGATGACGCCCGGCTGAGCAACGCCGAGCTCGCCCGAAGGGTCGGACTCACCCCGGCGCCATGCCTGCGCCGAGTGCAGCGGCTGGAGCGCGACGGCGTGATCAAGGGCTACCACGCCAGCATCGACCCGAAGAGCGGCGGACGCGGGTTCGAGGTCATCGTGGCCATCGACATCGCCGTCAACGACGGCAAGACCATCGAGGACTTCGAGACCGCCGCCGTCGCCGTCCCCGAGGTCACCGAGATGCGCCGCATGCTCGGCCAGCCCGACTACTACCTGCGCGTCCAGGTCGCCGACCCCGATGCGTACGAAGCCCTCATCGTCGGGACGATCTCCCGGCTGCCCGCGGTGAACAGGCTGCTCTCGCACCAGACCATGCGGCTGATCAAGGGGTAGGTCAGCGTGGCAGCACGCCCAGGAGCGCCGCGGTGAACGAGGTGCGCAGGGCGTCGCGCAGATCCAGATGCAGTACGCCGAGCTCCGGCTCGTCCGCATAGGCGGCGAGGACGCTGGGCGGCGGCGGGACGTACGCCGCCAGCGCGCCGGCCGAGATCAGGCTCATCATGCAGAACGTCTCGGCACCGTCGCCGAGCTCGGGCAGGTGGCGGCGTACGAGCTCGAGCATGGTCGCGAGGTGCTCGTGGGTGGAGCGCTTGTGGCGCTTGACGACCTCGACCGAGACGTTGTGCTCGAGGACGCCACCCTGCGCGCCGAAGAGGTCGCAGAGCACCATCCGCCCCGACAGCGACCGGCTGAGGACCTCGGCCAGCTGGTCCGCCCGCACCTCCAGTGACGCCTCGGCCTGGACACCCGCAGCCAGCTCGTCGGACAGCTCCTCGAGCCACGCTCCCAAGAAGTCGTCCAGCAGCTCGAGCAGCACCGCCTCGCGCGACTCGAAGTAGCGCAGCACGTTCGACTTGGCCAGCCCCACCCGCCGACTGAGCTCGTTGAGACTCACCTCGGCCACCGGCATCTCGTCGAGCATCGCCGCCGCGGTGTCCAGGATCGCCCGGCGGCGGATCTCTCGTTGCTCGTCGCTTCGTGCCCGCTGGAATGTCACCGCCCCAGAATAACTTAAAGACCGCCGGTCCCTTGACATCAGACCAGTGGTCTCTTAAGTTGGTCATAACAGACCGATGGTTCTTTAGGAGTGGACAATGAGCGACACCTGGACTGATCAGCACATCCCCGACCAGCACGGCCGAGTGGCGATCGTGACCGGCGCCAACACCGGCCTCGGCTTCGAGACCGCCCGCATGCTCGCCGAGCACGGTGCGCAGGTGGTCATGGCCGTACGCGACGTAGAGAAGGGCAAGCAGGCAGCCGCGCGCATCGACGGCGACGTCACCGTCCAGGTCCTCGACCTGGCCTCCCTGGAGTCGATCCGGTCCGCGGCGGCCGACCTGCGCGCCAGTCACCCGCGGATCGACCTGCTGATCAACAACGCCGGCGTCATGTACACGCCCAAGCAGACCACCGCGGACGGCTTCGAGATGCAGTTCGGCACCAACCACCTCGGCCACTTCGCCTTCACCGGCCTGCTACTGGACCAGCTCCTCCCCGTCCCCGGCTCGCGGGTCGTCACGGTCAGCAGCCTCGGCCACCGCATCCGCGCCGACATCCACTTCGACGACCTGCAGTGGGAGCGGTCCTACAGCCGCGTCGCGGCGTACGGCCAGGCCAAGCTCGCCAACCTGATGTTCACCTATGAGCTCCAGCGCCGGCTGGCCTCGCACGGCACCACCATCGCGGTGGCAGCCCACCCCGGTGGCTCCAACACCGAGCTCGGCCGCAACTCTCCCGGCCCGATCCGCGTCGCCTTCGACTGGCTCGCGCCCCTGGTCGGCCAGGCGCCCGCGATGGGCGCACTCCCCACCCTGCGTGCCGCCACCGATCCCGCCGTCATCGGCGGTCAGTACTACGGGCCCGGCGGCCTCGGCGAGGCCCGCGGATATCCGAAGCTGGTGACCTCCAGCCCCGCCTCCTACGACCTGCAGACCCAGCAGCGGCTGTGGACCGTCTCCGAGGAGCTCACCGGCGTACGCATGCCCCTCGACACCTGAGCCGCACGCGTCAACGGAGAGAGCGACTGGTCACCGGCTGAGCAGCTGTCGCGTCCGGTCGTCGGCTGGGACGAAGGTCTCCAGATGGAGGCCGTTGAGAGTGACGTCCGAGGCATTCTCGATCTGGCTGGCGACACTGAAGAAGCGCAGCGCGTGGCCGCCCGCGTCGACCTCCAGCGGGACGACCGGGTCGGCCAGCGGCCGGACGGACGGCTCGTCGCCGGAGGGGTAGGCGGTGACCTCGTCGCGGAGGGCGACCAGGGCCGGGTCGCCGCCGGTGTGGGTGATGCGGCGGCCGAGCTGATGGAGCAGGTGGGCTCGCCAGACGGGCAGATTGCGGATACGCGGGGCGAGTCCGCGCGGATGCAGGCAGAGCCGGATCACGTTCAGCGGAGGCTCGAGCAGGCTGGCGTCACAGCCGTCGAGCAGTCCGTCGACGGCCTGGTTGGCATCGACGATGTCCCAGTGGTCGTCGAGGAGCAGAGCCGGGTACGGCGCGTGGGCGTCCAACAGGCTGCGAAGCCCGGCCATCACCGGCGCGAGCGCGTCGTCGTCGGTGGCACGGTGCGGATAGCGAGGCGCGAACCCGCCGGCGAGCAGGAGCCGGTTCTGCTCGGCCATGGGCACCCGCATCACCTCGGCCAGCCGGACGATCATCTCCGGTGTCGGCCGGGAGCGACCGTTCTCGACGTAGCTCACGTGCCGGGTGCTCACCTCGGCCTGCGTGGCGAGCGCGAGCTGGCTCAAGGACCGCAGCTCGCGCCAGCGGCGCAGCTCGCTGCCGACCGACGGTGACGGTGACGTCGCGGTTGAGATCACGGCCCGAGGCTAGCCAACCCTGGATTCCGAGGGCCATGACCTCGGAGGTTATCGACCCGCGCACCGACCAGCGGCGAACCTTCTCGTGGCAACCCGATCCGAGAGAAGGAAGACACCATGAACGACATCGTGACGCGCTACCTGGACACCTGGAACGCCACCGACGAGTCGGTGCTCACCAAGCTGCTGGCCGAGCACTGGTCCGACTACTGCGTCTACGTGGACCCGCTCGCCGACGTGCAGGGCCGCGAGGCCGTCGGGGCGACCATCCAGGCCGTACGTGCGCAGTTCCCGGGCTTCGTGTTCACGCCCGTGGGGACCGTCGACGCCCACCACCAGCAGGCTCGGTTCCAGTGGGGTCTGGGACCGGCCGGCGCGGAGCCGGTCGTCATCGGCTTCGACGTGGTCGTCGTCGACGCCGACCAGCGGATCCGTGACGTACGCGGCTTCCTGGACAAGGTGCCCGCCTGACCTCAGGCTTGGTCCGCTACCACCGGCGAGAGCGGCCGCTCGAAGAAGGTCTCCAGGACGACCGTCGCCTGCGTTCCGCTGACGCCCTCGATGGCGTAGATCCGGCGCAGCACGTCCTGCAGCTGCTCGGTGGTCGCGGTCCTCACCTTCACCAGCACGGAGGCGCTGCCCGCGATGATGTGGGCCTCCACGATCTCCGGGAGCGCGGCGAACGCCTCCGCCGACTCTCCCATCCACGACGTGGAGTCGACCATGACGTACGCCAGCACCGAGCTGCCCACGGCGGCCGGGTCCACGTCGGCGGTGGTGCGCCGGATGACACCACTCTCACGCAGCTTGCGTACGCGCTCGTGAGCCGCACCCGCGGAGAGGCCGACTGCATGGCCCAGCGCGGCGTAGGACTGGGTGGCGTCGCTCTGAAGCTCGGCCAGCAGCTCGCGATCGATCTGGTCCACAGGTTCTCCGTTCAGAAATATCTTGCGCTGACCATACCTGATCTTGCAGTCTTCACCTCAGGCCGATTCAGATTCGGCATTGGATACTGAGGAGTGGACTCCATGAGCAGTGACCGCCCTGGGCTGTACGAGATGCTCGACGACCGGTTCCGCACCGGACGATGCATGAACGGCGACGAGGCGCTGGAGGTCCTCTTCACCGGGTGCCGTTGGGCCGAGGGGCCGATCTACGTGCCCGCCTGGCGTCAGGTGGTCTGGAGCGACATCCCCAACGACCGGATGCTGCGCTGGGACGAGGAGACCGGAGACGTGAGCGTCTTCCGCCGCACCGCCGGGCACACCAACGGCAACACCCTCGACCGCGAGGGCCGGCTGATCACCTGCGAACAGGGCAATCGCCGCGTCACCAGGACCGAGCACGACGGCACGATCACCGTGCTGGCCGAGCGCTGGCAGGGCAAGCGCCTGAACAGCCCCAACGACGCGACCGTGAAGTCCGACGGCTCGATCTGGTTCTCCGACCCAGACTTCGGCATCACCAGCGACTACGAGGGCTACCGCGCCGAGAGCGAGATCGGCTCCAACAACGTCTACCGGATCGACCCTTCCACCGGCGAGGTCCGCCTGGTCGCGGACTGCTTCGGCGCCCCGAACGGGCTGGTCTTCTCCCCCGACGAGCGCCAGCTCTTCGTCTCCGACACCCGTGCCGGCAAGATCTGGCGCTTCGACGTACGCGATGACGGCACCCTCTCCGAGGGCGAGGTCTTCGCCGACGCCGGAGCCCGCGACGACGCCCGCTTCGACAACCTCCGCTTCGACGACGGCGGCCACCTCTGGGTCGCCGCGATGGACGACGGCGTGCACTGCTACGACCCCGACGGCACCCTCATCGGCCGCCTGAACGTCCCCGAGACCGTCGCCAACATCTCCTGGGGCGGCGCCAAGCGCAACCGCCTCTTCATCACCGCCGAGACCAGCCTGTACTCGGTCGTCATGGGCGTCACCGGCACCCACCCGACCGGCCCCGGACGCCGGCCCTGGCTGTAGCGCGGCGACTTCCTGGCTCCACGTCACTCGGGGCCGATGGAGTCGGCCGCCTCGATCCGGTGTGCATGCCGCACCGACACCGCACCGGCGTACCCCTCGACGAAGCCGACCACCACGTCGTACTCATCCCCCGCGGTGGAGCGCAGGGTGAGCGTCCAGGAGTTGTCGGCCGCGTGGTGCTCCTCCGCACGGAGCGACAGCGCGTCCGGGTCCACTGCGTACGCCGTCGCGGCCGCGCGCAGTGTGCGCTGGACCGCCGACTCCCGCGAGGTCGGCGTCCGCTCCGGCTGGCCGACCACCTCCATCACGTCACGAAAGGCGCGGGCCACACCGTCGTACGACGCCTCCGAGACGGCCGTGGTCCGAGGCCCGGTGTTCACCAGCAGCCCGATCTCGAGGGCGCCCGGGCTGGCGCCCCAGCTGGTGTGCCATCGGTGCTGGTGCAGCGAGTAGTGCCGTCGCGCCTCGGCTCCGGCGTACAGGACTGGCTCCAGCGCGGCGAGGATCTCCCGCTCGTCGAGTACATCCTCGCCTCCCCCGCCGTCCGGCTCTGGGACCGACAGGTCGAGCAGGTACTGCCGATCCACCTGGTCGTCAGGGCTGGCCCGATAGCCGACCTGGACCCGCACCGAGTCCACCCGGCCGAGCGTCAGCAGCGAACGCGAGTCATCGATCGCACGGTTGGTCATCTCTCCAGACTTCTCCTGGTCCCCACCAGGGTCAAGCACCGGACCGTACGCCGAGAGCCTCGCGAAGCTGTCTCGAGGCGGACCGCGGGGTAGCGCCCGCCCGCCAGATGGCGAGCAGCAGATCCGCCCGCGGCCGGCCCGGCTCGGTCCAGCTCGGCCCGAGTCCTGCCTGGCGGAGCACGTCGATCAGGTCCTCGTCGGCCGCCGTACGCGCTTCGGCCCAGGCCAGCGCGTACGCCTCATCGACCCGGTTCAAGGTCGTCTCGGTCTCTACGATCGCAGGCGCCACCGCGACCACCGCTCGGGACTCCTGTCGCTACGAATGTCTGCAAGGCCGCCGGATACTCGAAGGTGCCTGGCGATCACCACATTCGGCGCAGTATCAGGTGCAACGTTTCGGGTGTCCGGTACGACTGAGAAGGTGTGATGACGACGAAGGGGCAGATGCCCAACGTTGGGTTCGAGGAGGCCTACCGGGAGTACCGGATGACGCTCCTGCGGCTGGCGTACCTGGTTTCTGGCTCGCACGAGATGAGCGAGGACGTGGTCCAGTCAGCGTTCACCTCGGCCCACGAGCGCTGGGATCAGATCGAGAACCCGTCGCGCTACCTCAAGAAGGCCGTGGTCAATCTCGTCAAGGATGCCCAGCGACGGCAGTTCCGCCTCCGAGCCAAGGCCGTTGATCGGCCGCTGGTGACCCTTCCGCCTGAGGTTGACGAGACCTGGACACAGATCGCGCAGCTGCCGTGGACGCAACGCGCCGTCGTCGTCCTCCACTACTACGAAGATCTTCCCCTGGCTGAGATCGCAGACATCCTCAACCGCCCAGCAGCAACTGTCCGCTCGGACCACCGGCGGGCGCTGGGCAAGCTCCGAAAGGCACTCGCATGAAGAACACCCACGACCCGGAGAGCCTCGGCCTGCTGCTGCGACACACCCTGCACACGGTTGCGGACACACTCGCCGAGGACGACTTCGCCGCAAGCCGGATCAACACCGCACGAAAGCCGCACCGCAGGCGGCGGATCCTGGTCGGCCTCGGCGCAGTCGCCATCCCTGTGGTGCTGGCGACGGCCGCGGGAGCTGCGATCGTCCGCCAAGGACCGGAGTACGTCGACAAGATCCCTCCGCAGGACATCGTCATGCGCGGAAGCGTGGACGGCAGCCGCTACCTGCTGATCGAGTCCGACCGAACCGATGAGTGTGGTCAGCCCGTCACCGGAGTGGAACTGGTCGAGGAGAAGGAGAACCTGCTCGGAAGCGAGTGGAGCACTACTGGTTATGAGTACGGTGAGTACGTCGAAATGGACTGCGGCCACGTCAACGACACGTCCCGCTATCTGGAGAATCCGGCGCTCTTCAACGCCTCTGGTGTCGAGGTCGGCGACTCGTTCGTCTGGGTCTACGCCGTTCATCCCGATGTGACGTCTGTCCGCATCACGTCAGCGGGTTACACCAAGGACCTCGACGTCCATGAGGTCGACGGAGCCGGATACGCCGCCTTCGAGGTCCCCCACGACATGGACGAGTACACCTCCGAGCTTGCCATCGACGGCCAGCTCGTCCCGGGGTCCCAGCAGGAGCAGAAGGTGCCGCGACCTTGACCGACAAGCGACGTGGGAGTCCTGAGGTCACCGGGTGACTTCGGGACTCCCACGTTGCTGCTGCATCAGCACGGGGCGACGAGGGCTCGCGCCACGAGAGCCATCAGACCTCAGGCGCAGAGAGAGCGTCGACCAACCACGCGTTCCGTTGCTCCAACAGCTTCGTCATGTACCGAGTCAGCACGAGGGCGTTCATGAACCGCCCGACCGGTCCGGCGGGCGACTCGAACTCCACGACATCGGTCATCAGGGTGCCACCAGAGACTGGTTCGAATCGGTGCTCATGCCACCAACGCCGAAACGGGCCGGACTCCTGCTCGTCCACGAACCGGTACGGAGCGTCGTACTGACTGATCACCGAAGTCATCGTGAACGCGATCCCGAGGTGACGTGCTCTCCAGGTCACCGAGTCGCCCCGACGCATCACACCCGAGGTGACACCGGAGATGGCGCGCTCACCCGAGTCGGACATCGACGACTGGTGCGCGTCCACGGACAAGCTCAGCTCAAAGCACCGCTCCGGCGTCGCCGGAATCTCAGTGGTGAGCTCGATCCGTGGCACCTGAAGATCCTGGACTTCGGTCAGTCCATGCCTTCGATGATGCGGAAGTCGCGCTCGACACCGTCGGAGAGGGCGGCGAGCGCCTCCTGGTACGCCGCGCTCTCGTGCGCCGCTACGGCCTGCTCGAAGCTGTCGAACTCGATCAGGACGGTGCGCTCGGCGATTCCGGAGTCGTGCGCCACGACCCGACTGCCACGGCTGAGGACCCGACCGCCCCCGGCCTTGACGGCCTGCGGGGCCAGCTTGTTGTACGCGGCCAGCTTCTCAGGGTCTGAAATGTTGCGATAGGCGCTGACCCAGTAGCCCTTGGGCATGGAACCTCCAGTGTTGGGTTGAGGCGGCGGCATGTCGTGCCCGCTCAGTATCGCTTACGCGGACCACGCCGCCGGCCTCCGCTCATGAGGTGCGGTATTCGCCGAACCGAGCGGAGCCAGGTTCGAGGGGCAGCCGCAGGGCCCACCAGTCCACTGATCATGCGGCTGTCGCCTGATCGTTCAGCCAGGCCAGGTCAGTGGGTCGAGACGCAGATAGAAGCGCCGACGCTCGGCGTCGAGACGGAATCCATACAGCTCGGCGAACTCACGATCGGTCTGGGAAGCGGTGGCCTCATCACGCCACGTTTCGCGAGCATTCTCAAGCAATAGGGCGATGTCCGCGTACGGGTCCGCACGACCGAGCCGCCCCAGATCGATCAGTCCAGATACGCGCATCGTGTCCGGGTCCACGAGGACGTTCGGAAGGCAGAGGTCGCCGTGGCACACGACAGGTGAGGTGCGTTCTTGAAACGTACGCTGCGGCAGCTCGTCCTCGATCCCGTCGAGGATCGTCGCCGGCGGCACCTGCTGCAGCGCTACCGGCAGGAACTCAGCCTGGACTCGACCCGCGGCGACCACCTCCCGTGCGAGCGGCACCATCACCCCGAGCCCCCTGTCGAAGGGACACTCCTCCACAGGCAGGCCGTGCAGCGTACGAACGATCGCGGCGATGCTCGGCCAGGCGCGTCGAAGCGCATCAGCATCCAGCTGGTCTGCCGAGACGCCGGCCACCGCACTGGTGATCAGGCACGCGCCATCGTCCGTCGCCCACCAGTCGAGCACGGAGGCGACGGGGAGGCCTGCCTCGCCGAGCCAGGTGATCCGATCGCGTTCCGCAGCCAGGTCCTGCGCCGCCGCAGCGGGAACGACCTTCGCATAGCGCTCCGCCTCACGGTCATGAAGCACCGTGGCACCGGACTCTCCGCCGGCTACCGGCGACCACTCCGCGTCGTCGGCCGACAACAGCCCCGACGCGATCAGACGGTCGATCGTCATGACGCGAGTATCTCCTCGGAGGCTCGGTCCCGGAGGCTTACACGTTGAAGCGGAACTCGACTATGCAGCCAATCTGCTTCTACAAATACATCCGGCACTCCCCGACCACCATTTCTACCTCTCCCAATGTCGCCCGAACAGTTCCATCGCCAGCTTGATATTTTCGTCGAGCGAAGATGCTATGCCGACATGACCGCCCGGAAGCACGTCCGGCATAGTTTCTCGCCAAACGCACAGGAGTAGGTAATAGGACGCCAGAAACGCAAAGTATGGGTGGGTATAGGTTCGCAAACTCGCCACACTGCTCACAAACGGCGAGAAGGACTCTCCATGAATTCTATCGTTGCGAGCCGTATACAGAAAGACAGACATCAGAAATCTTGAACGCGATAATCCGCTCAATTGAAAATCGATGTCGGAACCGAGCCTGAGGATCTCACCCCGAAGTGCTCTTCTAAGCAGTAACGCACCCTTTCGCCCTGACTCCAGAGATCCTTCACCATATGTCGCGCGTAGGTGGCCGACTAGCTGGTTGATCGCGGAATCTCCCAGACCATCGATTCGTTTTCTGAATCGAGACCGCGATTCAGGTTCATCAATATCAGCAACGATCTTTTTGAAGAGATACTCACATGACTGCACCGGAATGCTTGCACAGAGTCGATCGGTAACGGCTACATCAATCGATCGAGACAGCAATTTAAGCCGGTCGGTGATGTTTGCGCTAACCGCGGCAGCGGACGCAACCTCAAAGGCCTTCCAAGTCGAGTCGAACGCAATGTCAACTCGCTCAGGCAATGCGTCGAAGGCGTCTATGAGGTAACTCAGTTGGCGATGAAATTCTACGGAGTCCGTGTCACAAAGTAGTACTGGCCGGAAGAAGACCCCCGACCGTTGGTCGACACGGGCTGCAAACCTAGCCTCGATTGGCAATCTCGCGCGCGGTTCCAAGACGCCCACTTCCGACCATCGCGCCAAGGCACGGAGCCGCTTCCCTCGGTGGAACGTTGCATCATAAGGCATGCGTATAAATTCGCATGCCCGATGGCAGGCGTCTGGCTTTTCAGCAGATCACTTCTCAGACGTTGAAGCGGAACTCGACCACGTCGCCGTCCGCCATGACGTAGTCCTTGCCCTCCATGCGGACCTTGCCGAGGTCACGGGCCTTGGCCACGGAGCCGGCGGAGATGAGGTCGTCGTAGGAGACGATCTCGGCCTTGATGAAGCCCTTCTGGAAGTCGGTGTGGATGACACCGGCGGCCTCGGGGGCGGTGGCGCCCTTGGGGATCTCCCAGGCGCGTACTTCCTTGGGGCCGGCGGTGAGGTAGGTCTGCAGGCCGAGGGTGTCGAAGCCGACGCGGGCGAGGATGTCCAGGCCGGGCTCCTCGACGCCGGCGTCGGCCAGGAACTCGCGGGCCTCGTCCTCGTCGAGCTCGACCAGCTCGGACTCGAACTTCGCGTCCAGGAAGATCGCCTCGGCGGGGGCGACCAGCTCGCGCATGGAGTCCTTCAGGGCCTCGTCGGCGAGCTCGTCGGAGTCGCAGTTGAAGACGAAGATGTAGGGCTTGGCGGTGAGCAGCATCAGGTCGCGGATCAGCGCGCGGTCGATCTTGGTGGCGATGATCGGGGTGCCGGCCTCGAGGGCCTCCTTGGCCTCGACCGCGGCGGCGAGGTTCGCCTTGAGGTCCGGAGCCTTGCGCGACTCCTTCTCCAGCCGCGGGATCGCCTTCTCGACCGTCTCCAGGTCGGCCAGGATCAGCTCGGTCTGGATGGTGGAGATGTCGTTGGCGGGCTCGACCTTGCCGTCGACGTGGGTGACGTCGTCGTCGCGGAAGACCCGGGTGACCTGGCAGATCGCATCGGACTCGCGGATGTGGGAGAGGAACTTGTTGCCCAGGCCCTCACCCTGCGAGGCGCCACGCACGATGCCGGCGATGTCGACGAACTGCACCGTGGCCGGCAGCAGCTTCTGGGACCCGTAGATCTTCGCCAGCTCGGCCAGCCGCTCGTCGGGAACCCCGACGACACCGACGTTGGGCTCGATGGTGGCGAACGGGTAGTTCGCCGCGAGTACGTCGTTCTTGGTCAGAGCGTTGAAGAGGGTCGACTTGCCCGCGTTGGGAAGTCCCACGATGCCGATGGTGAGTGCCACGATCGACAATCCTAGGTCCGAGCCTCCCCGAAGCCTGCTTCGGGGAACGCGAGGAGATCGAGCGAGCGCTCGGCTGAGCTTGCGAAGCCGCGACTGCGGGTCGAGATCCGTACGCCGACCACGGCCGAAACGCGGACGGCTGGGGTCGGCACCAGAACCGCCGATCACAATTTCCGACGGTCATGGGACCCCACCCAATAGGCTCGCGTCCCGTGAACGCCCCCGACGCACCACAGCGACTGCGCGAACCCGCACATCAGGTCTCCGAGCGCGCACCGGCGTACTGGCGTACGGCGGAGGCGATCGGCGCCGTGATCTGGCTGGCCCTCGCGGTGGGTGCGATCGTGGCGGCGGTCCTCGTCCCCGAGGGCTTCTGGACCTGGATCCTCTGGGCCGTCGCCGTGGTCTTCGTCCTTGCGCCGGTGCCGGGGCTGACCTTCGTGCCCTCGATCCGGTTCCGGATCCACCGGTGGGAGGTGACCGACATCGCCGTCCACGTACGCCACGGGTGGCTCACCGTCATCGACGAGATCGTGCCGCTCTCCCGGGTACAGACGGTCGACTCGACCCAGGGGCCGCTGATGCGGCGGTTCGGGCTGCGTACGGTCAAGGTCTCCACCGCCTCCTCGGCGGGCATCGTCCAGATCGCCTGCCTCGACGACGCGCTCGCGCTCGAGGTCGTCGCGAAGCTGGTGGCGATCACCGCGGCGACGCCTGAGGACGCGACGTGAGCACACCCGAGGTCCCTGACGTCCCCGAGGCCCCCGAGGTCCCTGACGCTCCTGTCGTTCCGGACGCGGAGTGGCAGCGGCTGGCCGGATGGACCGCTGTCGTCAGCCCGCTCTCGACGCTGCGTCAGGCGATCATCCCGGCCGCGGTCGGTGCCTTCGGTGCCGGGCAGGCGAACGTGTTCATCGGTCTGCTGGTCGCGGTCGGCATCGCGGTGGTCGCGGCTCTGGCCGGCATGGTCCCGTGGCTGACCACGAGCTATCGGGTGACACCGACACATCTGGAGGTACGCAAGGGCCTGCTCAACCGCACCACCCTGACCGCCCGGCTCGACCGGGTGCGGAGCGTCGACCTGAGCTCGACCCTCATCCACCGCGCCCTCGGGGTCACCAAGGTCAATGTCGGCACCGGGGTCGACGAGGGCCAGATCACCCTCGACTCGCTCACCAAGGACGCCGCCGCCCGGCTGCGGCGCGAGCTCCTGCACGCGGCCCCGGCGCCATCCGGGCCATCCGCGCCTGAGGTGCCCTCCGCTGAAGGCTCCTCGCCGGAGACCGCGCCCGTCGCGGCCTCGCCCGAAGGCGAGATCATCGCCAGGCTCGACTGGTCCTGGATCAGGTACGCCCCGCTCAACCTCAGGAACCTCGCGATCGCGCTCGGCGGTCTGGGCGCGCTCTTCGGTGCCTTCTCCGACCTCATCCCGTGGGAGTCCTTCGGTGTCCGGGTCACCAACGGCGAGGTCAACGGCGTCCCGGTCGACGAGTTCGTACGCATGCTCTTCATCGCCGTGCCGATCGCGATCGTCGGGGCCGCCGCGGTGTGGGCGATCGGGTCGTGCGTGGGCTACGCGGTGCGCTGGTGGGACCTCCAGGTCGTACGCGAGCAGGGCCGGGAGGGCACCACGCTGCGACGCAGCTTCGGCCTGACCAGCACCCGCGCGACGACGGTGGAGGAGGCGAAGGTACGCGGCGCCACCTCCACCGTCGGCCCGCTGATCGGCCTGGCCGGCGGGGCCGATCTCAACCTGCTGACGACCGGGCTCGACGACAACTTCCCCGCGGTCCTGCCGACGGCCCCGGAGCAGGTCGTCTCCGAGGTCGGCACCGACATCCTCGGCGAGGACGCGTTCTCGACGGCGCTCACCGGACACGGGCCGCGGCCACGCCGGCGCTACTGGTTCCGGGCGGTCGTCGCCACCGTCGTGTGGACGCTCGTCGCGCTCGTCCCGACGGTGCTGATCGGCGTCTTCGGCGACGTCTGGCTCTGGTGGATCCCGGTCGCCATGCTGGTGGTCACCCTCGTTCTCGGGCTGCTCGGTGCCGAGCTCCGCCACCGCCACCTCGGCCACGCGCTCACCGATCGCTACCTGGTCGTCCGCTCCGGCTCGTACACCGCCGTACGCACCGCGCTGCAGACCGACGGCATCATCGGCTGGCGGGTCAGGCAGACGTTCTTCGACCGCCGCATCGGCCTTGCCCAGGTCACCGCGATGACCGCGGCCGGCCACGAGCACGTCGACATCCCGGACGTGCCGCTCGAGACGGCCGTCGCCCTGGCGACGGCGGCCACGCCGCGTACGGTCTCGGAGTTCGTCGAATAACCCGTTCCGCGTCGGGCGGGCTTCGGTGGATGATCCGGCCATGACAATCCAGATCCGCCATCTCACCTTCGACTGTGCCGACCCCCGCAAGCTCGGGGAGTTCTGGTCGGCGGTCACCGGCTGGCACCTCTTCTACGACGAGGACCCCGAGGTGATCGTCGCCCGCAGCTTCCCGTCGAAGGAGCTGATGTTCCTCTTCGTCCCGGTGCCCGAGGCGAAGTCGGCGAAGAACCGGGTCCACATCGACATCAAGCCGGAGGACACCACCCGCGACGAGCTCGTCGAGCGCGCGCTCTCGCTCGGCGCCACCGTCTTCGGCGACCACCGCAAGGAGGACGGGACCGGCTTCGTCGCGCTCCGCGACCCGGAGGGCAACGAGTTCTGCATCGAGCGCGGCGAGCACGAGATGGCCTCGAGCGGACCGATGACGATCGGGCTCAAGATCTGAGCTCAGCGGGCGAGCACCCCGACCCGCCCGCCCGCACCGGCGGCCCAGCAGACACCCTGGGCGCAGTCGACGGTGTGGAAGCGGGTCTGGGTGGCGCCGAACGGCTTCCAGGAACGGCCGTTGTCGTGGCTGATGTCGCTGCCGTTGGGGCCGAC
Organism: Nocardioides sp. NPDC127514; assembly: GCF_040302125.1. Lineage (NCBI taxonomy): Bacteria > Bacillati > Actinomycetota > Actinomycetes > Propionibacteriales > Nocardioidaceae > Nocardioides > Nocardioides sp. NPDC127514. Next base: position 52,619 of record NZ_JBEORF010000006.1, read on the forward strand.
GGCGATCGCCGTGCGGCCACCGATCCAGGCGACCGCTTCACGGTATCCGCCCAGGTCGGAGTCGGAGTTGGTCCAGGTGCGGCCGCCATCGGTGGAGTACGCGGCGCGGTCGACGCCGTCGTCCTCGAGGCCGAAGTCGCCACCGACCGCGATGCCCTGGCGAGGGTTGCGGAACCCGAGCCCGAAGACACCTGCGGCCTCACCGGTCGCGATCGTGGAGTCGGCAGCGGACCAGGAACGACCACCGTTGTGGGTGGCGTAGATCTTCGCGGCCGCGCCGCCACCGCCGATCCAGGCGTCGCGCGCCCCCGCGGTGACCAGGCAGGTCCCGCTGGCCGAGTAGCCGAACTCGCCCGGCGCCTCCAAGCCGCGCGTGTCCGCGATCGTCCAGGTGTCGCCGCCGTCAGCGGTCGTGATGATGCGCCACTCACCGTCGACCGGGTCGCTCATCGCGATCCCGCGCTTCCCGCCGGGCCAGAAGTCGACGCAGTTGTAGAACGCGGTCGGCTCCGCGGACCGGAACGTCTCGGTCCAGGTCGCTCCGCCGTCGACGGTCTTGTAGATCCGGCTCGCCTCACCCTCACCGATGGAGAGCACCACCGCCTCGCTCGCCGAGCGTGCCTCGACATCGCGGAAGAGCAGCCCGTCGGATCCCGGCGGCGAGACCTCGTCCCAGGTCCGGCCGCCATCGGTCGTACGGAACACTCCCCCGCCGTCCCCGCCGACCCACGCGGTCTCCGCGTCGACGGCGTCCAGCGCCCGGAACCCCTGTGTCGTATCGACGTTCACAGACGTCCAGTCGTACGCACCCCCTGGCTGCACAGCCTGCGCCGCCGGCGCGAATGTGAGGGTGGTGAGAGCGAGAGTGGCCGCCGCTGCGGCTCCGACAACGATGCGCACGAAGGTTCACCCTGGCCCTGCCGGGCCGTTCTGTCCACCGATCCGGTGAAAATCGTCCTGCCCCATCTGCTGACTCGGGAATTTTCTTCCGTGACCGGTTGGTAGCCCCTAGAGTGAATCGCCGTGCCGCGTATCGCGGTGCAGATGGGGAGGTTGTCATGAGCAGAACGACACTGACCAGACGCGGAAGGTTGGCGGCTGCGGGACTCGCGGCCGCGGTGGCGGTTGCTACGCCGTACGCAGCAACCCACGCCGCAGAGCCGGATCCGCCCGCGACGACCGCCACGGACATGGCGTCGCCCCAGCACCGCAAGATCGTCTCGCTGATGCACCACATGTCGCTGCAGCAGAAGATCGGCCAGCTCTTCGTGATCGAGGTCTACGGACGCGACGCCAACAACGTCAGCGACACGGCGAAGGCCGGCAACCAGAGGCTCTACGGGGTGGACACCCCGGCGCAGGCGATCGCGAAGTACCAGCCCGGCGGGGTCATCTACTTCACCACCCGCGGCCCCGACAACATCGGCGACGCGGCCCAAGTGGCGACGCTCTCCAACGGCCTCCAGCGTGCCGCGCTCCAGCAGCGGCCCAAGATCCCGCTCAACATAGCGGTCGACCAGGAGGGCGGCGCGCTCGTGGCCCGCTTCGGTCCGGCCAGCGGCGCGACCCAGATGCCCGGCCAGATGGCGCTGGGCGCCGGCGGCTCGACCGAGGACGCAGCCCGCTCTGCCGAGGTCATCGGCACCGAGCTGGCCGCCGTCGGGGTCACCCAGGACTACGCCCCCGTCGCCGACGTCAACCTCAACCCCAACAACCCGGTGATCGGGATCCGCTCGGCCGGGGCCGACTCTGCTGCGGTCTCCGACATCGTCGAGGCCGAGGTCGGCGGGTTCGACGACGGCGACCTCTCCTCGATCGCCAAGCACTTCCCGGGCCACGGCGACACCGGCACCGACAGCCACTACGGCCTGCCCGAGGTGACCCACAGCCGCGAGGAGCTCGAGGCGATCGACCTGCCGCCGTTCAAGGCTGCGATCGACGCCGGGATCGACGCGATCATGACGGCCCACGTGACCGTGCCCGCGATCGACCCGAGCGGCGAGCCGGCCACCATGTCCGAGCCGATCCTCACCGGCCTGCTCCGCGAGGAGATGGGCTTCGACGGCCTGATCGTGACCGACGCCCTCGACATGCAGGGCGCGAGCGCGACGTACCCGCCCGACGTCGCCCCGGTCGAGGCCTTCCTCGCCGGCGCCGACCAGCTGCTCATCCCGCCGCAGATGGACACGGCGTACGCCGCGGTCCTCGGCGCCGTCAAGAACGGCACCATCTCGCGCCAGCGGCTCGACGAGTCGGTCTACCGGATCCTCGAGCACAAGCTCGAGAACAAGATCTTCGAGAGCCCCTACGTCGACCCGGCGGCAGCTCCGGCGGTCTTCAGCAACCCGCTGCACAAGGCCGACGCCCAGGCGATCTCCGACCGCACCACCACGTTGGTGAAGAACGACGACGACCTGCTGCCGCTGGCGCCCGGGGCGAAGAACGTCCTGGTCGCGGGCTGGGGCGTGGACACGACAGCGGGCATCGCGGCCGGACTCCAGAAGCGCGGCGCGACGACCCAGGTGCTGCAGTCGGGCACCACCCCGACCGACGCGCAGATCAACGCCGCCGTCGAGGCCGCCGCGGGCAAGGATCTGGTGGTCGTGCCGACCAACAACGCCTGGCAGATCAACCCGGCGACCGGCCAGCCGACCCCGGCCTCCGTGGCCCAGACCAAGCTGGTCAAGGCGCTGCTCGCCACCGACACCCCGGTGATCGTCACCGCGATGCGCAACCCCTACGACGTGACCTCGTTCCCCGAGGCCGCGACGGTGCTCGACACCTACGGCTACACCTCCCACCAGCTCGAGTCGCTGGTGCGCGTGCTCTACGGCGAGGTGAACCCGAGCGGCAAGCTCCCGGTGGAGATCCCGGATCTCTTCCCGCTCGGGCACGGGCTGTCCTACTAGGAACCCCATGAGAGCGGCCCTCCCGGAAACCGGGAGGGCCGCTCTCTTGCTGCTAGAGGATCAGGAGCCGTACAGCGCCCGGACCCCGGCCGCGTCGGAGGCCTGGAACTCCAGGTCCTCCGAGCCACCGTTGCACTGCGGGTAGTGCATGATCGAGGAGGAGTCGTACGGGGTCAGCGCACGCCAGTTGTTGTCCTCGAAGCAGGTCGCCGCCTCCGGGCGGGTGTGCTCGTGACGGAACCCGAGGGCGTGACCGAGCTCGTGCGCGAGGATGTCACCCGGCTCCCAGTTGCCCGACGAGAAGATCGAGTCGTCGATGAGCACGTTGCGCGAACGCTTCGAGGTCGAGGGGAAGAACGCTCGCGCGATGTACTGCGAGGTGCTGACCGGCTCGACCGAGAAGAGCACGTTGGAGTTGCGGGTGTTGCACGCGCCGTCCTGGGCGGGGACGTAGGTGAACTCGACCGCCGAGCTCGCCGCCTCCCACAGGCCGGCGCCCTGGGCCATCGCCGAGACGATGCCGGCCTTGTTGGTGCCGAACTTGTCCGAGACACAGTAGGTCAGGTTGAGCGCCTGCGAGGCCGACCACTTGTCGTCCCGGCCGCTGACGGTGTTGACGATGAGGCCGTCCTCCGGGACGTGCTTCGGCGTCGAGACCATCGACTCGTAGAACTTGTGCAGGTCACCCTGGTTGGAGACGACCTCGTCGCCGTTGACGATGTACTGACCGTCCACGTCGACGTATGTGGACGCCTCGAACTCCTGGTAGCTCGGTGCCTCCTCGGCGAATGCGGGAACCATCGACGCAGTCAGCGCTGCGGCACCCGCAGCCGCGGCGATCATCATGGGAATACGAACTCGCATAGCTCTTCCTCCTGGAAATGTGAGCGGCCGCCCGAGATAGGGCACCCCGAGGGCCACAGGAGATTCAAGCGTTACGACCCCGCATACGGCATAGAAACTTCGGTCAAATTCCCGTTTGCCAGGCAAAAGTTTCGAACGAAACTCGTACGTTTGCCGCCGGTCGCATCACGGAGCGGGCCAGATCACCTTGTCGCTGTCATCGACGACGGCCTCCGCGAAGGAGGTGTCGAACCAGGAGGCAGCCTGCTCGGGCGTGACCTTCTGCCCGGCGTACGCAGTGACGACCCCGGCCAGCGCCGCGACGTTGTCGGGGTCGACCGAGCCGAACTTGCCCGGGAGCGGGTTGTCGGCCGCGACCGCGACCTCGGTGCGCCAGATGGCCGTCTCGTGCTTCTCGTCGGACTCGGCGCCGGCCAGGTCGTGCTGGTAGCCGATGCACTCCTCGACGTGGTCCGCGGAGGCGCAGTAGGTGTAGGCCTTGAAGACGGCCCGGAGGAAGTCCTCGACGGCGGTGGGGTGCTTCTCGGCCCAGGCGGGGTTGACGGAGTAGGCGCCGAGGGAACCGGGCACCTCGAAGTCGGTCGGCTCCCAGACGGTCACGTCCTCGCCGGCCTCCTTCAGCTGGTTGGGCTCGTTGGAGACGAACCCGACCAGCGCGTCGACCTGGCCGCGCGGCAGGACGCCGGGGTCGTAGCCGACCTTGACCTGCTTCACCTTGGTCATGTCCACGCCGGCCTCGGCGAGCATCGCCTGTACGCCGACCGGCACCCAGCCCTTGTGGCCGAGGGTCTTGCCCTCGAGCTGCTTCAGGTCGGTGATCGAGGTGCCGGTCATCAGCACGTCGAGACCGGCGTTGGAGTAGGACGAGACGCCGAGCACCTTCAGGCCGCTCGCGTTGGAGGTCATGATGTCCTGCTCGGAGAGCGGCCCGACCTGCACCTTCCCGGCGGCGATCAGCTTGGCATTCTGGGAGACGTCGCCCGAGCCCGGCTGAAGCTCGACGTCGAGGCAGAGATCGGTGAAGTAGCCGAGCCGATCTGCGGCGATGGCCTCCATGATCGAGGCCGACGCCTGCCAGTAGTAGCCCGACATGTAGGTGATCTTCCCGGCCTTCTCGTTCTGCTCGCAGCGCTCGGCCGAGACCGCGCTCCCCTGCTCGCCGGCGGAGTTCTGCGAGGACCCGCAGGCGGTCAGCGCACCGAGCAGGACGACCGCCGACGTGAGGGCAGCAGCGATCGGACGTACGCGAGACATGAAGGGCTCCTTCACTCGAAGATCAGGACTCGTGCCAGTGGAGCACTCGACGCTCGGCGAGCGTCACGAGCCAGAACAGCAGCGACCCGAGCGCCGCGAGGACGAAGATCGCTGCCCACACCGTAGCCAGTCTGTTCTGCGAGCTGGCCACCTGTATCACGCTGCCGAGGCCGTCTGCCGACCCCGCGGCGGAGAGCTCGGCCACGACGGCGCCGATCATCGACAGCGGGAAGACGATCCGCAGGGACGCGAAGACGTACGGCAGCGAGGCCGGCACCCGCAGGTAGCGCAGCACCTCCAGCCGGCTCGCGGCCACGGTCCGGTAGACCTGCAGCACCGGCGAGGGCACCGCCCGCAGCCCGGTCGCCACGTTGATCAGGATCGGAAAGAAGCAGACCAGCGCGGTCAGGACGACCTTCGGCCCCATCCCGAACCCGAGCGCGACCACGAGCAGCGGCGCGATTGCAACCAGCGGCGTCACCGAGAGCACGACGGCCACCGGCATCACCGCACGCCGCACCACCGCGATCTCGCTCACCACGACGGCGAGGGCGAAGGCGGCGACGAAGCCGATCCCGAGCCCCACCAGCGCCTCGCTGAGCGTGACCAGGGTGTTGCTCAGGAAGTAGCCGGGGTCCTCGGTCAGCACGCTCGCGATGTCGCCGAGCGGCGCGAACAGGTAGGGCATCCGCCGCGCGCCCAGCTCCCAGGCGAGCCCGAGCACCACGACGAGGAGGACGAACGGGAGCCAGTAGCGCGGGCGGAGCAGCCGCGTACGGCGGCGCAGGCGGCGCGCGGCGAGCTGCTCGGGAGTGGGGACGACGAGATGTGGCCGAGGGGCCGGCTGCGTACCTGAGTCCAGGGTCACGAGACGACCTCTCCGTGGCTGAAGGCGTCCCTCAGGCTGCCCCGGAGGGCGAGCTCGTAGGCGTGGAACTCGGGCGAGGTGAGCAGCTCCTGGTGACGCGGACGGGGCAGGTCGATGTCGATGACATCGGTGATCCGGCCCGGTCGCGGAGCCATCACCACGACCTTGTCGGACAGCCTGACCGCCTCGGAGATCGAGTGGGTGACGAAGACGACCGTCGCGCGGGTCTGCTCCCACAGCTCCAGCAGCTGCTCCTGGAGCGCCTCGCGGGTGAACTCGTCGAGCGCACCGAAGGGCTCGTCGAGAAGGAGTACGTCAGGGCGCAGCCCGAATGCGCGTACGATCGCGGTCCGCTGCTTCATGCCGCCGGACAGCTCGGCCGGGAGCTTGTGGAGCGACTCCCCCAGGCCGACCTCGCGCAGCATCGCCTCGAGATCGGGCCGGCCGCGGTCGCTGCGGCGATTCACCTTGTGCGGCAGGGTCACGTTGCCGAGCACGCTCAGCCAGGGCAGCAGCGCCGGAGACTGCGGCACGAAACCGAAGGCCTTCGCCTCGGCCGCCTCCTTCGGCGTCAGACCGCACACCGTGATCTTCCCGGCGTCGGCCGACTCCTGCCCGCTGATCAGCCGCAACAGGGTCGACTTGCCGCAGCCCGAGGGCCCGATGATGCTCACGAACGTGCCGGGCTCGATCGTCAGGTCGATGTCGTCGAGGGCGATCAGCTCGGCGAGATCGGCCTGCTCATAGAGACGACGGACCCCGTGCATCTCGATCGTCGCTCTGCCCACGCCTCAAACGGTAGTCCAATACGTCCTCTGGATAGTCTGACGGGCGTGCGTATCGCCACCTGGAACATCAACTCCATCCGCTCCCGCATCGACCGCGTCGAGGCCTTCGTCGAGCGACACTCGATCGACGTGCTGGCCCTGCAGGAGACCAAGGCCAAGCCCGACCAGATCCCGACGATGGGGCTGGAGGCCCGTGGCTACGAGGTCGCCTCGGTCGGCTACGACCAGTGGAACGGCGTCGCGCTGATCTCGCGGGTCGGGCTGACCGACATCCAGGTCGGGTTCGAGGGGATGCCGTCGTTCAAGGACGTCGCCGAGGCCCGCGCCATCTCGGCAACGTGCGATGGGATCCGGGTGACCTCGGTCTACGTCCCCAACGGCCGCAAGCCCGACGACCCGCACTACGCCTACAAGCTCGAATGGCTCGCGGCCCTGCAGAAGGCCTCTCTGGCCTGGCACGACGGCCCCTCGGCCATGGTCGGCGACTGGAACGTCTGCCCCTTCGACGAGGACTGCTTCGACCCCAAGCAGTTCGTCGGCAAGACCCACCTCACCCCCGCCGAGCGCGACGCCTTCTTCGCCATCGAGAAGGACTTCAAGGATGTCGTACGCCCCTTCGTGCCCGGTCCGGAGGCCTACACCTACTTCGACTACTACCGGCAGCGCTTCGAGCGCAACCGCGGCCTGCGCATCGACTTCGTCCTCGGCTCCCCTTCCTTCGCCTCGCGGGTGACGGGCGCGTTCGTCGACCTCGACGAGCGCAACCCCGCGATCGGCACCGGCTCTCCCTCCGACCACGCTCCGGTGATCGTCGATCTCGCCGACTGACCGCGATGAGGTGAACCGGGAGGGCCGGAGCACGGTCTGGTCCCGTGGAACGGTGTGCGCGATCCTCCTGCTCGCCATCGGCGGCACGATCGTCTTCCACGCCCATCTCCCGTCGGCGCTCGGCATCGGCAGCCTCGTGGAGACGTTCCTGCCCTGGCTCGGCGCCGTGGCGGTGCTGGTCCTGATCGTCGGGCTGGCGCGACGGTCGGCCGCCGCGGTCGTCGCGTTCCTCGTGCCCGCCGTGGCCTGGGGTTGGACGTTTCATCCCAAGCTCTCCGACGTTCCCGCGTCGCGCCCTGACCTGGTCGTCGTCCAGCACAACGTGAGCGACACGAACACGGACATCACCGGGACCGTCCGCGAGATCCTCGCGGCCTCGCCCGACGTCGTAACGCTGAACGAGGTGGTTCCCGAGCGGGTCGACGACTACAGCCGGGCGTTCGGCGATGTCCTTCCGCACCACGAGACGTACGGCACCGTCGGGGTCTGGTCGGCACGACCGCTGGAGAACGCGACACCTCTCGATCTGCGCCCGGCGGGCGTGGACGCGTCGTGGAGACGCGGGCTGCGGGTCGAGACCAGGCCTGCCGACGACGCCCCTGTCGTCGCGGTCTATGCCGTGCATCTGCCCTCGATCCGGCTGGGCGTCCGCGGCCTGGACGTCAGGGCGCGCAACGGGAGCATCGAGCTTCTCGCCGAGGCTCTGCGTGCCGACGACACCGAGGTCGTGATCGTCTCCGGCGACTTCAACGCAGACGCGCGCGACCGCGCACTCCGTGCGGTCATCTCCCAGGTCAGCGAACCGCAGGACCGCTTCGGGTTCACCTTCCCGGCAGCCCTCCCGGCCATCCGCATCGACCACGTCTTCGCCCGTGGCGCCGAGGTCGAGGACGTACGACCGTTGGACCGGACCGGGAGCGATCACCTTCCGGTGGTCGCGCTACTTCGGTGGCAGTGACTCGGCGGTGACGACGCCGCGCTCGACCCAGCCGGCGAGCGCGTCGCCGCTGAGCAGGTCGGCGGGGACGTTGACGTAGCCGGACATCGTCCGGCCACCCATGATCGCCGGCTCGGCACCCGCGGCGATGGCGGCCTCGAAGGCCGATCTGCCGGTGCGTACGAGCAGGTCGTCGCGGCGGATGGCGCAGGCCATGTTGCCGTTCACCATGAAGGCCAGCCCGCCGAACATCTTCACCTCGGTGGCACCGGCGGGCACGAGGTCCCGCACTCGTTCGGCGAGCTCGACGTCGTGGGCCATGCCTCCATGGAACCACGAACCGCCGACAGTGCCCATCCGAACAAATTGTCGGTGGTGCCTGCGAGGATCGATGTATGGAGATCTGGATCCTCGTGCTCGGACTGGTGATCGGTCTTGCCCTGGGCGTCGTGCTCGGGGTGCTGTGGGCACGCGCCCGGAGCGTGGGGACGGTCGCGGCGGGGATGGTGGACCAGGCCGAGGTGATGCAGGGGCTCGACCGGCTCAGCGACCAGATGCAGCATCTCGACCGCGAGCGGGCTCGCTGGCAGGGGCAGTTCGAGACGGAGGTCGGGCGGCTCCAGACCGAGACCCGGTCGCTGTCGACGGCGCTGCGGAAACCCCAGGTCAGGGGCCGCTGGGGCGAGATGCACCTGCGCCGCGCGGTGGAGCTCGCCGGCCTGGTGGACAAGTGCGACTTCTCCGAGCAGGTCCATCTCGAGGACGGGCGGCTGCGACCCGACCTGGTGGTGCACCTGTCCGGCAACAAGGAGCTGGTCGTCGACTCCAAGGTCCCCCTGGACGCCTACCTGGACGCCGCGGCGGCGGACAACGAGGACGACTACCGAGCTCATCTGCGCAGACACACCGCCCAGCTGCGTACGCATGTGGACCAGCTGGCCTCGAAGTCCTACTGGCGCTTCCTGGAGGAGTCGCCCGAGTTCGTCGTGCTCTTCGTGCCGGCGGAGTCGTTCCTCTCGGCGGCGCTGGAGACCGAGCCCGGCCTGATCGAGTACGCCGCGGAGCGCCGCGTCGTGCTGGCCTCACCGACCACGCTGATCGCGCTGCTGCGCACGGTGGCGCACGGATGGTCCCACGAGGCGCTCGCCGAGCAGGCTCGGGAGATCCACCGGCTCGGCCGTGACCTGCACCAGCGCCTGTCCACGATGTCCAGCCACCTGGACGGGATCGGGCGCTCCCTCAACACCGCGGTGACCCGCTACAACCAGGCGATCGGATCCCTCGACAACCGGGTCCTGGTGGCCGCCCGTCGTTTCAATGAATTATCGGTAACCGACGATGAGCTCGAGACGCCGCGTCCAGTCGAGATACGCGCTGTGGAGCGGCTCAGCAGCGTAAGGGAAGATGATCGGCGCGCCGCCGAGAATGACGGTGTGCCTGGCCCTACCGTGGGTTCGGATACACAGGCTGCATACGAGAGATCGTGACCCCATGAGTCAGCGCACCATCTGGGAGGAAGGACGCGAGTCCGGCCGCCATGTTGTCGCGCTCGGATCCGCCACCTCGCTGACGGTGACCTTCGTCGATCTGCTCATCGACGACCAGATCGGCCTGCTCTTCGACTTCGCCTTCGTGGCGATCGCGCTGACGCTCGCGCTGATCGTCAGACCCAGCGACTTCTTCGTGGTCGGCGTGCTCCCGCCGCTGATCATGCTCGGCATCTTCATCCTGCTGGCCGCGACCCAGCCCGGATCGATCGCCGACGCCGGGGACGGCTTCGTCCAAGCCGTGGTCAGCGGCCTCGGACACCACGCGATCAGCCTCTTCATCGGCTACGCCCTGTGCCTGGGCTGCCTGGTGATGCGCCGCCGGGTGCTGAAACAGCGCACCGAGACCCGCGACGAGGTCGAGCGCGAACGCGCCCTGGCCTCCTGATCAGTCCAGCGCGAGGAACCCGGAGACGTCGCCGGCACCCTCACGGATGACCTCGGGCTCGCCGTCGGACCAGTCGATGACGGTGGTCGGCTCGGCCGGGGTCTCACCGGCCTCGATGACGATGTCGACCTGGTGGTCGAGCGCCTCCTTGACGTTCCACCCGAAGACCTCCGGCTCGGTCTCGCCGGGCAGGATCAGCGTCGAGGACAGCAGCGGCTCACCGAGCTCCTCGAGCAGCGCCTGCACGACTGCGTGATCGGGGATGCGTACGCCGACGGTCTTCTTCTTCGGGTGCATCAGCCGTCGCGGCACCTCAGGCGTCGCCGGGAGGATGAACGTGTAGGGCCCCGGGGTCGCGTGCTTGATCGCCCGGAAGGCGCTGTTGTCGACGTGGACCATCGTGCCGAGCTGCGCGAAGTCCTTGCAGATCAACGTGAAGTGGTGGCGGTCGTCGAGACCACGGATCTTGAGGATCCGGTCGCGACCGTCCTTGTTGCCGATCCGCGAGCCGAGCGCGTAACCGGAGTCGGTCGGGTACGCGATCAGCTGGTCGTCACGCAGGGCATCGACGACCTGGCTGATCAGACGGGACTGCGGGTTGTCTGGGTGTACGTCGAGAAATCGGGCCACCCCTCGACCCTAACGCCACCGGGCGGGCTGGGATCAACCCCTCGCGGCAGCGGCTTTCAGGTCCTTGCGGAGTTCGGTGGGCAGCGCGAAGATCAGCGACTCCTCGGCGCTCTTGTGCGCCGTGGCGTCGGGGAAGCCCCGGTCCTTGAGGAACCCGACGACACCCTCGACCAGCTTCTCGGGCACGCTGGCTCCGGAGGTGACCGAGACGCTGCGTACGCCCTCGAGCCAGGACTCGTCGATCTCGCTGGCGTCGTCGACGCGGTAGGCGGCCTTGGCACCGGCCTCGAGGGCGACCTCGACCAGGCGGACCGAGTTGGAGGAGTTGCCGGAGCCGACGACGATGACCAGGTCGCTGGCCCCGCCGATCTCCTTGACCGCCTGCTGACGGTTCTGGGTGGCGTAGCAGATGTCATCGCTGGGCGGGTCGAGCAGCTCGGGGAACTTCGCCCGGAGCGCGGCGACCGTCTCCATCGTCTCGTCGACCGAGAGGGTGGTCTGGGAGAGCCAGACGACCTTGGACGGGTCGGCGACCTCGAGGCCGGGTACGTCACCGGGGCCCTCGACGAGCGTGGTCGCCTCCGGCGCCTCGCCCATGGTGCCCTCGACCTCCTCGTGACCGGCGTGGCCGATCAGCAGGATGCTGTAGCCCTCGCGGGCGAACCGCTTGGCCTCCAGGTGGACCTTGGTGACCAGCGGGCAGGTCGCGTCGATCGTCTTCAGCTCACGCACGGCGGCGTCGGCGTGGACCGCCGGGGAGACGCCGTGGGCGGAGAAGACGACGGTCGCACCCGAGGGCACCTCGTCCAGCTCGTTGACGAAGATCGCACCACGGTTGCGCAGGTCGTCGACGACGTGCTTGTTGTGCACGATCTCCTTGCGCACGTAGACCGGCGCACCGTAGAGGTCCAGCGCCTCCTCGACCGTGATCACGGCCCGGTCCACACCGGCGCAGTAACCGCGCGGCTCCGCGAGGAGGACAGCCTTCTCGTCGTCGGAGATCAGGCGTGGGGTGCCGAGGTCGATGCTCATGCCCTCAGTCTAGAGACCGTGGCGTGACACCTCTAATGTCGGTGGCCCGCTCTAGGGTTGGCGACATGGCGTTGGACACCTCCCCCGAGTCGCCCGCCCCGGTGCGGCAGATCGCTAACGCGATCGGTGGCTGGATCGACAAGCTCGGTGCGGTCTGGGTGGAGGGGCAGGTGGCCCAGATGAGCCGGCGGCCGGGGATGCAGACCGTCTTCCTGACCCTGCGCGACTCGGTGGCCGACATCTCGGTGCCGGTGACGTGCACGCGGTTCCTGCTCGACAGCCTGAATCCGCCGCTGGTCGAGGGCGCCTCGGTGATCATCCATGCGAAGCCGTCCTACTACGCCAACCGCGGCACCCTCTCGCTGCAGGCCCGCGACATCCGTCCGGTCGGGCTCGGTGAGCTGCTCGCCCGGCTGGAGCAGCGCCGGCAGCTGCTGGCCGCCGAGGGCCTGTTCGCTGCCGAGCTCAAGCGCCCGCTCCCCTTCCTGCCGGCCAAGGTCGGGCTGCTCACCGCAGCGAACTCCGCGGCCGAGCGGGACGTGCTCGAGAACGCGAAGCGGCGGTGGCCGCAGGTGCGGTTCGAGGTGGCGTACGCCGCGATGCAGGGGGCGCGCAGCGCCGCTGACGTCGTCGAGAAGCTGCAGCGGCTCGACCGCGACCCCGAGGTCGACGTGATCGTCATCGCCCGTGGCGGCGGTTCGGTCGAGGACCTGCTGCCGTTCTCCGACGAGCACCTGATCCGTGCGGTGCACGCCGCGCGCACCCCGGTCGTCTCCGCGATCGGCCACGAGCCCGACTCGCCGCTGCTGGACCTGGCCGCCGACGTACGTGCTTCGACGCCGACCGATGCCGCCAAGCTCGTCGTACCCGACGTGGTCGAGGAGCAGCGGATCGTCGCGACCGGACGCGACCGGCTCCGCGGCGGGATCGCCGCGCTGATCCACCGCGAGCAGACGCTCCTGGACGCGCTGCGCTCCCGGCCGGTGCTGGCCGACCCGCGCTCCCTGATCGACGCCCGGCGCGACGAGGTCACCTCGCTGCGCGACCGTGCCCGCCGCACCCTCGGGCACGCCCTCGACCGGGCCGCCGACGACATCGGCCACCATCGCGCCCGAGCTCGAGCGCTCTCACCCCTGGAGACGCTGAGACGGGGGTACGCCGTCGCCCAGGATGCCGACGGACACGTCCTCACCAGCGTCGCCGACGCCGCCGAGGGCGAGACGGTCAGCATCCGCCTCGCCGACGGCCGCCTGACAACGACCATCACCTCGATTGAGAAAGATCCTGCCGATGACTGACGACAACAACAGCGACCTGTCCTACGAACAGGCCCGCGAAGAGCTGGTCGAGGTCGTCCGCAAGCTCGAGGCCGGCGGCATCACCCTCGAGGAGTCCCTCGCCCTGTGGGAGCGCGGCGAGAAGCTGGCCACCCTGTGCCAGGAGTGGCTCGACGGCGCCCGGAAGAAGATCGACGCCGCCATCCAAGACTGACGAGAAGTCGCTCCCGTCGCCCGAGACGTCACCTAGGTCGGCCGAGAGGTCACCGAGCTGCCACGTCGGCCGACGTAGGTGACGTCTCGGCCGACGCGGGTGACGTCTCGCTACTTCAGGGGCTCGGTGGTGATGAGGGCGAGGTAGTCGCGGACGTCGCCGTCCTTGGGACCCCAGAGCATCAGGGTCTGGCCGTCGACCTCGGCAGAGTAGGCGGTGTCGCCGCCGGAGTCGGACCATTCGGTCCAGGTGTCGGCGACGTCGGTGTCGATGCTGACCTCGTCGCCCTTCTTGGCCTGGGTGTCGACGTTCTTCTGGGCCAGCGCCCGCGCCGAGCGGCTCGAGAGCTCGAGGCCGACGTAGGAGGTCTCACCCTTGACGAACGACATGGTCCAGGCCGGCTCCTCACCGCCCTGGTAGGACGGGTCGGTGTTGGCGTACCAGCCCGAGGGCAGCTCGCGCGGGTAGACGACGTCGAGGTCGGCGACCTGGGCGCTGCGTACGGCCTCTGCCCAGTCGGCCTTGTAGGTCTCGTTGGCACCGCTGACCTCGCGCTCGAGGTTGCCGCGCCACTGCACGATCAGCACGATCGGGACGACGAGGACGAGCAGGAAGATCATCGACCCGATCAGGGCACCGAACGTGCGTGGGTAGCTGCGCGCCGGGGTCTCCGGCTGCTCGCTCGCCGGCTCACTCGACGGCTGGGCGGGCTGCTGCTGATCGGTGTCGCTCACGCCCTCCATGGTCCCACTCGGTCGATGTTCCCTCGAATCGTGGTCACGACAAGCTCGACCAACGAGTCCGAGCGTTCCGCAGATGAGGACAATCCACCCATGATCTCTCCGCAGATGCGATACTCCTCCGGTGACCACCTACCGTATCGCCGAAGCCGCGGGACTCCTCGGCGTCAGCGACGACACCGTGCGCCGCTGGATCGACGCGGGACGGATCGAGGCAAGCACGGAGAACGGCCGGGCGGTCATCGACGGCATCGTCCTGGCCGAGCTGGCCTCCGAGCTGGCCGATGCCCCCGACCCGGACCGGGCGAAGGCGGTCAGCGCCCGCAACCGGATGCTCGGGATCGTCACCAAGACCACCCTGGACACCGTGATGGCCCAGGTGGAGATGGTCTGCGGGCCCTACCGGATCGTCTCCCTGATGAGCGCCGAGGCCGCTGTCGAGCTGGGTCTCGAGCCAGGCGTCAGCGCGGTCGCATCCATCAAGTCAACCAACGTCGTCGTGGAGCGCCCATGATCAAGAACCCTGGAATCGGTGCCGCCGTCGCGATGGCGGCCACCCTCGCGCTCGCCGGCTGCGGGAGCTCGAGCGAGGGGTCGGAGAACCGGGAGCTGACCGTCTTCGCGGCGGCCTCGCTGACCGACACGTTCACCAAGCTGGCCGAGGAGTTCGAGAAGGACCATCCCGGCGTGAAGGTGACCACCAGCTTCGGCGGCTCCTCGGACCTGGTGGCCCAGATCGAGGACGGCGCCCCGGCGGACGTCTTCGCCTCGGCCGACACCAAGAACATGGACAAGCTCGGCGACCTGGCCGCCGACCCGGAGGACTTCGCCGCCAACACCCTGGAGATCGCCACGCCCCCGGGCAACCCGGCCGACATCACCGGCTTCCAGGATCTCGCCAAGGACGGGACCAAGGTCGTCGTCTGCGCGGCCGAGGTCCCCTGCGGCAACGCGACCGCGCAGATGGAGGAGGAGACCGGCGTCGACATCGAGCCGGTCAGCGAGGAGCAGTCGGTCAGCGACGTACTCGCCAAGATCACCTCCGGCGACGCGGACGCCGGACTGGTCTACGTCACCGACGTCAAAGCCGCCGGCGACACCGTGACGGGCGTCGAGTTCGATGAGGCCGACCAAGTCGTGAACACCTACCCGATCAGCACCATCGACGGCTCCGACGACGCCGACCTCGCCCAGGAGTTCGTCGACCTGGTGCTGAGCGAGACCGGACAGAAGGTCCTGACCGATGCCGGCTTCAGCCAGCCCTGATCTTCTCGGGACCGCCAGGCGGACGGACCGGCAGAGGGGGGCCGGTCCGTCCGTCGGTATGCCACGCTGGCTCTGGTTCCCGGCGGCCCTCGCGGCGGCGTTCATCATCGTTCCGCTCGCCGCGATCATCCTCCGCGTCGATCTGGCGAGCTTCCCGGCGCTGATCACCTCGCCGTCCGCGCTGGAGGCGCTCTGGCTGAGCCTGCGCACCGCGGTGGCGAGCACCGCGCTGTGCATCCTCCTCGGCGTACCTCTCTCCACCGTCCTCGCCCGCACCAGCTTCCGGGGCGAGGGGCTGATGCGCTCGCTGGTGCTCCTTCCGCTCGTGCTGCCCCCGGTCGTCAGCGGCCTGGCGCTGCTCTATACCTTCGGCCGGCGGGGGCTGCTGGGACAGTCGCTGGACCTGGTCGGCATCCAGATCCCGTTCACCACGCTCGCCGTGGTGATGGCGCAGACGTTCGTCGCGCTGCCGTTCCTGGTGATCAGTCTCGAAGGCGCGCTGCGCACCAGCGGCACCCGCTACGAGGCGGTCGCGGCCACCCTCGGGGCCCGACCGACCACCGTCTTCCGGCGCGTCACCCTCCCCCTGGTCGGCCCCGGGCTGCTCTCCGGATCGGTCCTGGCCTTCGCCCGTTGCCTCGGCGAGTTCGGCGCCACGATCACCTTCGCCGGCAACCTCCCCGGAGTGACCAGCACGATGCCGCTCCAGGTCTACCTGCTCCGCGTCGACGACCCGGACGCCGCGGTCGCGCTCTCGCTGGTGCTGGTCGTGGTCGCGGTCGCCGTGATCGGCTTCGCCCGCCACGGGAGAGCTCTATGAGTGCGCTGCATCTGCGTGCGGTGATCCCCCAGCGTGGCATCGACGTCACCCTCGACGTGGCCGCCGGCGAGACGGTCGCGCTCACCGGCCCCAACGGCGCCGGCAAGTCCAGCATCCTCGGCGTGATCGCCGGACTCCTGCGTCCCGACGAGGGAGAGGTACGCCTCGGCGACCGCGTCCTGGACGGCACTCCCCCGCACGCCCGCGGGATCGCGCTCCTCGCTCAGGACCCGCTGCTCTTCCCACATCTGTCCGTGCTGGCCAACGTCGCCTTCGCGCCCCGCGCCCGTGGCGTACGCCGCCGCCAGGCCAACGAGCTCGCCACCCGCCACCTCACCGAGGTCGGCGCCGAGATGCTCGCCGGCCGCAGACCCACGCAGATCTCCGGCGGTCAGGCCCAGCGCGTAGCGGTGGCGCGGGCCCTCGCGGCCGACCCAGAGCTGCTCCTGCTCGACGAGCCGATGGCCTCGCTCGACGTCGACGTACGTCCCGCGCTGCGGCAGACCCTGCGTACCGCCCTCGAGGACAGGACCGCCATCATCGTCACCCACGACGCGGCCGACGCCCGTGCGCTCGCCGACCGGGTGGTGGTGATCGAGCATGGTCACATCGTCGAGGACGGCCCCACCGAGCAGGTTCTGAACGACCCGCAGTCGGGTTTTGCTGTGAGGCTTGTCTCTGGATCGATCAAGTGACACCGTGGCCGCTCCACCGCGCCCGGCGGATAGATTGACCCCTATGAACGACACCCAGCCGCTCGGCGTCGCCCCCACCGCTCCTGACCGCAACCTGGCCCTGGAGCTCGTGCGCGTGACGGAGGCGGCTGCGATGGCCGCGGCCCGCTGGGTGGGGCGTGGTGACAAGAACGGTGCCGACGGTGTCGCGGTCAACGCGATGCGCACGATGATCTCCACGGTCGCCATGAACGGCACCGTCGTGATCGGCGAGGGCGAGAAGGACAACGCCCCGATGCTCTACAACGGCGAGCAGGTCGGCGACGGCACCGGCCCCGAGTGCGACGTCGCGGTCGACCCGATCGACGGCACCACCCTGACCGCCAAGGGCATGAGCAACGCCGTCGCGGTGATGGCGGTCGCCCCGCGCGGCAGCATGTACGACCCAAGCGCCGTCTTCTACATGGAGAAGCTGGTCACCGGCCCCGAGGCCGCCGACGTCGTCGACATCCGCCTTCCCGTGGCCGAGAACATCGCCGCGGTGGCCAAGGCGAAGGACACCAAGGCCTCCGACATCACCGTGATCGTGCTCGACCGGCCGCGCCACGACAAGCTGGTCGAGGAGATCCGCGAGACCGGCGCCCGGATCAAGTTCATCGTCGACGGCGACGTCGCCGGCGCGATCTCGGCCGCCCGCGCCGGCTCCGGCGCCGACCTGCTGATGGGCATCGGCGGCACTCCCGAGGGCATCGTCGCCGCGTGCGCGATGAAGGCGCTCGGTGGCACCATCCAGGGCCGGCTGTGGCCCAAGGACGACGAGGAGCGCCAGCGTGCCCTCGACGCCGGCCACAACCTCGACCCCGACTTCGTGCTCCACACCGACGACCTGGTCACCGGCGACGACTGCTTCTTCGTCGCCACCGGCATCACCGACGGCGACCTGATGCGGGGCGTGCAGTACCTCCCCCACGGCGCCATCGTCACCGACTCCCTGGTGATGCGCAGCCGCTCGGGCACGATCCGCAAGGTCACCTCGGAGCACCAGCTCGCCAAGCTCCAGGCGTACAGCGCCATCGACTTCTGATCCTCGCCCGACGCTTGCGCCGGGCGAACGCGAAAAGATCGAGCGAGCCCGAGCGACGGGCGGGTCGAGATCTACGCTTCCCGGAGACATCTGGCCGCGTCCCGTAAAATCACCACATGACCACCGCCGCCGAGCCGACCGAGTCCACCGCCTTCCTCCCCGGAGGGGTCGAGCTGGCGTACGACACGTTCGGAAGCCCCAGCGCTGATCCGCTGCTGCTGATCATGGGGCTCGGTGGCCCGATGACCTGGTGGAACACCGAGCTGTGCGAGCAGCTGGCCCAGGCCGGGTTCTACGTGGTCCGCTACGACAACCGCGACATCGGCCACTCCTCGCCGCACCCCTCCGACGAGCGGATCACGCTTGCGCGGCTGGCGCGTGCGTTCGCGGGGCTGCCGACGCGGGCGCCGTACGCGATGGACGACCTCGCAGACGACGCGGCCGCGCTGCTGACCCATCTCGGCATCGACTCCGCGCACGTGTGGGGCGTGTCGATGGGCGGGATGATCGCCCAGACCCTCGCCATCCGCCACCCCGACCGGGTGCGCTCGGTCTGCTCGACGATGTCGACCACCGGCCGTCGCGGTGTCGGCTTCCAGCACCCGACCCTGCTGCCCGCGCTGGTCATCAAGAAGCCTGGCCTGGAGGGCTACATCGAGCGCCAGATCAAGGGTGGCATCCAGATCGGCTCCCCCGGCTTCCCCGAGCCCGAGGACGAGGTACGCCGCCGCGCGATCGACACCTGGAACCGCGGCGTCAGCGGGCCCGCCGTCGCGCGGCAGATGCTCGCCGTGCTCACCCAGCCCGACCGCACCGAGGACCTCGGACGCATC
This sequence comes from Nocardioides sp. NPDC127514, assembly GCF_040302125.1. Taxonomy (NCBI): domain Bacteria; kingdom Bacillati; phylum Actinomycetota; class Actinomycetes; order Propionibacteriales; family Nocardioidaceae; genus Nocardioides; species Nocardioides sp. NPDC127514. The sequence continues at coordinate 71,572 of NZ_JBEORF010000006.1, forward strand.
CGGGTCCCGTTCAGCGTCATCCACGGTCTGACCGACAAGATGGTCCACGTCTCCGGCGGCCGGGCGACTGCCGCGGCCGTCCCCGGCTCGGAGATCACCCTGTTCAAGGGCATGGGTCACGACCTGCCCCGAGCGCTGTGGCCCGCCTTCATCAAGGTCGTACGCCGCACGGCCGACCGAGCCGCCGACCGCACCGTCACCGCGTAGCGGATGCGCGCCTCGGTCCCCGAGGGCGAGTCGGGCTCACTGCTCGCCAGGGCGCTCACGGACGTCGCCGAGCCCATCGAGGACGAGGCGGTGACCGCGAAGCTCCTCGATGCCGCCGCGGAGCAGTTCCGCCAGATCGGGATCAGGCGGACCACCATGGAGGAGGTCGCGAACCGCGCCGGGGTCGCCCGGATCACCGTCTACCGGCGCTTCGCCAACAAGGACGCCCTGGTCGAGCAGGTCGTACGCCGCGAGTTCCGGCGCTACTTCGACCAGTTCGTGCTCGACATCGCCGATGCCGCCGACGCGGCGGAGCGTGTGGAGATCGGCTTCGCCAGCGCGATGCGGGCGATCCGCGGCAACCCGCTGATCGGGGGCCTGCTCACCGTCGAGACCGACTCCCTGGTGCACTCCATCGTCGGCGACGGGGGCCGCACCGTGGCCACGATCACGCGCTTCGTCGCCGGTCAGCTGCGTCGCGAGCAGCGGGCCGGCAACGTACCCGCCGAGATCGAGGTCGACCTCGTCGCCGAGCTGATGGTCCGCACCTCGACCTCGTTCCTGGTCACCCCGAGCGAGGTCGTCGACATCGACGACGAGGCGCAGCTGCGCGCGCTCGCCCGGCTGTTCCTGGTGCCGCTGATCGACCCCGGCAGCCGCCCGAAATAACCTTCGGCGTGGGCCCGGAGATACCGTGAGACCATGCACGACCACGGCTCCCTGCCCCCGCTCGGTTGGTCCGAGTTCTTCACCACCTGGAGTCTCCAGCCCGGCTGGCTGCTCGCCGTGGTCATCCTCGCGGCGGGCTATCTCACGCTCCGCAACGCCGCCGGAGCGGCCTCGACGGTCAAGGGCTGGCGGGTGGCGTCGTTCCTGACCGGGCTCGGCCTGATGTACGTCGTGGTCGCCTCGGCCATCAACGGCTACGCGATGGCGCTGGCCTGGATGCACATGGTGCTCCACCTGACGCTGATCATGGTCGTGCCCACGCTCCTGGTGCTCGGTCACCCGCTCACCGTCATCGCCGAGACCGGCCCGCGGGCCGAGCGGGCGATGCGCTCGCTCCCGGTCACCATCCTGATCCACCCGGTCACCGGCACGCTGCTCTACTCGGTGGTCATCATCGGCACCCACCTGTCCGGGTTCATGGACTCGATGGCGCAGAGCACCTCGCTGATGGTCGGCGAGCAGGTGCTCTACGTCGTCGCCGGCTTCCTCTTCCTCACCGGAGCGATCGGTGAGGAGAAGGTACGCACCGACCTGCCCTATCTGGGCCGGATCGCGCTCCTCGTCGTCGGGATGGTGCCCGACACGATCGTGGGGATCGTGATGCTGCAGACCGAGCGCGACCTCTACCCGGTCTACTCCGGCGCCCGGCCCGAGTGGGCGCTAGACGCGGTCAAGGACATCCAGACCGCCGGCGGCCTGATGTGGGCCGGCGGCGACGGCGGCATGATGCTGCTCGCCATCGGCCTGGTGATCGCCGTCGTCTCCTCACCCGAGCGCCGGGTCAAGATGACCGGCCGCTTCCTCGATGGCGTACGCAGCAGCCGGCTCGCCGAGGAGAGCGCCCGGGGCACGACTGAGGGCCCCGCCGAGCCGGGATCCGTGGATCCCGACAGCGACGAGGCCCTCGATGCCTACAACGCGATGCTGGCCCGGATGAACCAGCAGCACTGAGTGCGTCGGTCGGCGCTCAGTTGACGCGCAGGCCCGACTCGGTGTCGAAGACGTGGACGTCCTCGGGGTCGGTGGTGACGTAGATCGTGTCGCCCTTGCTGACGTGGTCCTTGGAGGAGACCCGGACGATCAGGGTCGAGGGAACACCCTCGACGTCGCTGGTGCCGTAGACGTAGGAGTCGGAGCCGAGCTCCTCGACGACGGTCACCTGGACCGGCAGCCCGCCCTGGCCCTCGCCGATGACCCGGAAGCTCTCCGGACGCACGCCGACGGTGATCTGCGTGGGCATGTCGGTGGTGCCGACGGGGACGACGTACTCCCCGATCTTCGCACCGCCGCCGTCGGCAGCGGTGGCCTTGATGAGGTTCATCTGCGGCGAGCCGATGAAGCCGGCGACGAAGAGGTTGACCGGCTTGCGGTAGAGGTTGAGCGGGGTGTCGACCTGCTGCAGCTCACCGTTGCTCATCACCGCGACGCGGTCGCCCATCGTCATGGCCTCGACCTGGTCGTGGGTGACGTAGACGGTGGTGATGCCGAGGTCGGCCTGGAGCTTGGCGATGTCGGTGCGGGTCTGCACGCGCATCTTGGCGTCGAGGTTGGAGAGCGGCTCGTCCATGCAGAAGACCTGCGGCTGGCGGACGATCGCACGGCCCATGGCGACGCGCTGGCGCTGACCACCGGAGAGCGCCTTCGGCTTGCGGTCGAGGTAGTCGGTCAGGCCCAGGGTCTTGGCGGCCTCGGCGACGAGCTTGTCACGCTCGGCCTTCGGGACCTTGGCCATCTTCAGCGAGAACGCCATGTTCTCGGCGACGCTCATGTGCGGGTAGAGCGCGTAGTTCTGGAAGACCATCGCGATGTCGCGGTCCTTGGGGGCCACGTTGGTGACCTCGCGGTCGCCGATCCTGATGGCACCCGAGTTGACCTCCTCCAGCCCGGCGAGCATGCGCAGGGTGGTGGTCTTACCGCATCCGGACGGACCGACGAGCACCATGAACTCGCCGTCCTTGATCTCGAGGTCGATGCCCTTGACCGCGGGCTCGGCGGCGCCGGCGTACCAACGCTGCGCCTTCTCGAACGTAACTGTTGCCATGATTCCGTTGTCTCCTTCACCGGCAGGTACGTGCCGGACGATCCGTTGTGAAGTGACCGAGGACACATTTCCTCGGCGGAGACACCATAGCCCACATCGGTTATCAGCGGGTCAAAGCCCGGCACACAGCTGGTGCGCAACCCTCGTAGGCGTTCAGCCGGCGCATCAGGTCACGGGCGTACGGCTTCGCGTGGTCCTCGGCGAAGACGTTGCGGTCCTCCCACGGCCGGTCGTAGCGGTAGAGCTCGTAGGCGTAGTCGGTGCCCTTCCAGGACTTGTCCAGGTCGAACCGGACCAGCAGACCCTGCGAGCCGCGCACCCCGATGTAGGACGGGATGATGTCGATGGTGCCGCCCGAGCCGTTGTCGAGGTCGACCTCGCCGGGATGCGACTTCGCATAGGTGTGCTCGAAGAAGGCGTATCGCCCACCCGGCAGCCGCGGCCGGCTCAGGGTCTCCGCGAACGAGGTCCCGGAGACGTAGGACGGGGTCGGAGCGCCGGCGATGTCGAGGAAGGTCGGCGCGAGGTCGATGTTGTTGACGAACTGGCTGCGCTTGCCCGGCACCACGTCCGGGCCGACGACGACCATGGGCACGCGGGTGTCGGAGTCGTACGGAGCGCCCTTGCCGCCGTTGAGCTGGTGCTGTCCCAGGTGGAAGCCGTTGTCGGAGGTCAGCACGATGTAGGTGTCATCCCCGGCAGCCTTCCGCACCTGGGTGATCATCCGGTCGATCGACTGCACCATCCGGGCGCGGTCGCGGTACTGGTTCAGCGCGGTCTCGTCGGTCAGCGACACCTTGTTGGTGCGCCAGGCGGGAGCCTGCGACGTACGTCCTCCGCGGCCGAGGTAGGTCGGCGCGTTGTCCCAGCGGTCGTCGCCGTAGCCGACCAGGTCCGTCAGGCTCAGGTCGGCGCACGCGACCCGGCCGCAATTGCCGCCCGCGGGGTCGCCGGCCGGCGCCTGGTCGGCGAACGCGGGCGGGAACCAGGTGTCCAGGCCCGGGTAGTGGTGGCCCAGGCGCGAGTGAGGCCCGTAGGCGGCGATCTCGAGGAAGTAGGGATTCTCGTCGTCGCGGTGCTTCTCGATGAAGGAGAGGGCGTAGTCACGGGTGACGTTGGTGGCGTAGCCCGCGTCCTTGCGCGCCACTCCGGCCGAGGTCGGCGGCCTCGGGTGGTTGCGGAGCTGCACCGCGCCGTTGCCGTCCAGGAAGGTGCTCTGGTAGCCCCAGCCGCCGTAGGCGCCGCCGAGGAGTGCGTTCCAGGAGTCCCAGCCAGGCACCTTGGGCGGCGGCACGCGCTTGCCGTCGGAGCCGACGGTGGCCTCGTAGGCGTTGATGTACTTCCCCACGAAACCGGTCGTGTAGCCGGCCTCCTGGAGCCCGATGCTGAACTGCTTCTCGACGTTGCCGTAGCGCTGGAACGCCGACCAGCCGCCGACCGGGTGCTCCGGGTCGTTCTGGGTGTTGGTGAGGACCTTGGTGTGGTGCGGGGTCTGCCCGGTGAGCAGCGCTGCGCGCGAGGGGCAGCAGAGCGAGTCGATGACGAAGGAGTTCTGGTACGTCGCGCCCTCGGCCGCCATCCTGGTCGCCTCCGGCATCGTGCGGAGCAGCTCCAGGGAGAAGTCGTCCATCAGGATCAGGACCATGTTGGGCCGCTCGTCGGTCGTCGCGGCCAGCTCCGCGGCTTCCTCGACCGGCGCGGCCGACGGGTCGGCGGCGGCAGAGCCGGCGGCCACCGTCTTCGGGCCGAGGACCAGGAGTCCGGCGATCAGGGCCACGACGGCCAGGAGTGCGGCGCCCAGCAGTGCGCTCCACTTCGGCTTCATCCCGAGACTCCTTTGTCTATTATGTAACTACACAATATCTGGTTCAGGTGAGATTAGTGCCTGATTTCCTGGCACGACAAAATCGGTCCGCGGAGCGGACCATCCCCGAGATGGTGTTGCTCAGTGCAGCTCGTGCGGCGGCGGCATCTTCAGCTGCCGCGAGCCCTTCGCTTCCTTCAGCGGCTTGCGGATGACCGTGACGCCACCCATCAGCGCCAGGCCCTTCACCCGCAGCACCGGACCGCCGGTCGGCTCGATCCCGCGCGGACCGACGTAGCCGCCCATGATCCCGACTCCCTGCATCACGACCTGGACATCGGGGCCGACGGTGATGTTGACCCCACCCATGATCGCGTTGGCGTAGATCACGGTCTCCTGCGCGGAGAACTGCGCCTGACGCATGTCGAGCTCGGCGCCGCCCATCAGGGCGATCACGTTGCCGGTCGCCGGCACCGTCCAGACCCCGCGACGGTCGACACCGCTCATGATCGCGACGTAGAGCTGGCTCTCGATCGGATTGGCTGCGAAGACGGCGGGGCTGCTCGCGTTGGCGGGCTTGGACACCGGAACCGGCGGCGCCGGGGTGCCCGCGGCCGGCAGGTCGACCGTGATCGGGACCAGGTCGGCGTACGTCTTGGCCTTGAAGGTCGCCTCGAGGCGGTCGTCGAGCTCGTCGATCTCCAGGCGGCCCTCGCCCGCGGCCTCGCGCAGGATGTCAGCCACCTTGTGGCGGTCGGCATCGCTGATCCGGAGGTTCGGATCAGGATTCTGGCCGCGGAATGGCTCGGGGGTCGTTCCCATGGGGCGAATGCTAGTGGGGGCTTCGAGACTGTGCCTCAACAATCCCCCTACACCATTCACTCCAGGCCGAGGTGCTGCTTCAGCGTGCGCCTCGGGCCGCGCGGACCTCGGCGCTTGACGGTCACGTCGCCGAGCACGGCGAGGCCCCGCACCCGCACCACCGGGGAGTCCGCGGTGAGCGCCTCGGGCACCTTCTCCGAGGGCTCCTTGAAGTCGCCGAGGACGCCGTTGCCCTCGACGATCACGTGCACGTTCGGCGGGACGGTGACCTTCACGCTGCCCAGGACGGAGGTCGCGTTGATGACCACCTCCCGCGCCGAGTAGTGCGCCTCCCGCAGGTCGATGTTGGCGTCGCCCAGCACCGCATTGACCGAGAACTGCTGGGGAACCACCCATACGCCCTTGCGCTCGACGTTGCTCAGGAACGCGCTGGCACTGTCGCTCGCCGCGCCCTCGCCGTAGACGACCGGCACCGCGGCCGATGGCGGTGAGACCGGCGCCTGCCCCGCGACCGGCAGGTCCTGCGTGATCGGCTCCAGGTCGGCGTACGTCTTGGCTTTGTAGGTCTCCTCGAGCCGCTCCTCCAGCTCGTCGATGTCCAGGCGGCCCTCGCCGGCAGCCTCGCGCAGGATGTCGGCCACGGCGTGGCGGTCGGCATCGCTGACACGCAGGTCGGCTCGGCGGGGCTGGCCGGGGTGCGGTTCAGGGAGTCCCATGGTCCTGAATGCTATCGGCGTACGTGTCGCCCGTCTCTCAGGTTCAACCCTGAGACTGAGCACTGACCGATTGGTGCGTACCCCAGTAAATGGTGGGTACTCCCGCGGCCGGGCGATCTCCTCCAGCATGGATGACGTGTCAGAAACCAATGGAAACTCGATCCCCTCGACCGACGTCAGCGTGCTCGGCCTCGGCGCGATGGGCAGCGCGCTGGCCACCGCGTTGCTCGACGCCGGTCGTTCCGTGACCGTCTGGAACCGTACGCCTGGCCGCGCCAAGGAGCTGGTGGCCCGCGGCGCCGGGGCCGCGGACTCGGTCCCGGCGGCGGTGCTGGCGAGCCCCGTGGTCATCGCCTGCCTGCTCGATCACTCCTCCGTCGAGGAGACCCTCGGCCTGGCCGCCGGCGAGCTGCGTGGTCGCACCCTGGTCAACGTCACGACCACGACGCCCAACGAGGCCCGTGCGCTCGCCTCCTGGGCGGCCGAGCACGGCATCGACTACCTCGACGGCGCCATCATGGCCGTGCCCGCCATGATCGGGTCCCGCGCGGGCCAGATCTTCTACAGCGGCTCACGGGCCGCGTACGACGCCCTGCTGCCGACGCTCGAGGTCTGGGCCACGAGCGAGTTCCACGGCGAGGACGCCGGCCGGGCGTCGCTGGTGGACCTGGCGATGCTGTCGGGGATGTACCAGATGTTCACGGGCTTCTTCCACGGTGCCGCGATGGCCGCCACCATGGGGATGAGCGCGGCGGACTTCGCCGCCCGGCAGGCTCTGTTCCTCGCCGCCATGACCGAGGAGCTCGCCGGCTACGCGGGGGTCATCGATGGCGGCGACTACTCCGTCCCTGGCCAGCAGAGCCTGGAGTTCTCCGACCTCTCGCACATCGTGCGAGCCAGCGAGGAGGAGGGGGTCGACCCCTCCCCCATCGCTGCCGTCCAGGCACTGATCAGCGAACAGATCGCTGCAGGGCACGGCTCGGAGGGACTCGCGAGGCTCTACGAGAGCCTGCGGTCGGACTCGTAGCAGGCGGGTCAGTCGGCGAGCGGGAGGTAGACCCGGCTCCCTGCGGCCGCGAACTCCTTCGACTTCTCCAGCATCCCCGCCTCGATCTCCTCGGGCGACGCGCCGTTCTCGCCGCCGAAGCGGTCGCGTACGTCCTGGCTGATCTTCATCGAGCAGAACTTCGGGCCGCACATGGAGCAGAAGTGGGCGGTCTTGGCGTTCTCCGCCGGCAGCGTCTCGTCGTGGAAGCTCTCCGCGGTGACGGGGTCCAGCGAGAGGGCGAACTGGTCACGCCAGCGGAACTCGAAGCGAGCCCTGGAGAGCGCGTCGTCGTGGTCGCGGGCGCCGGGGTGGCCCTTGGCGATGTCGGCGGCGTGGGCGGCGAGCTTGTAGGTGATCACGCCCGTCTTCACGTCGTCCCGGTCCGGCAGGCCGAGGTGCTCCTTGGGGGTGACGTAGCAGAGCATCGCGGTGCCGTGCATCGCGATCGTGGCCGCACCGATGGCACTCGTGATGTGGTCGTAGCCGGGCGCGATGTCGGTGGCGAGCGGCCCCAGCGTGTAGAACGGCGCGCCGTGGCACCACTCCTGCTGGAGTCGTACGTTCTCCTCCACGAGGTTGAGCGGGACGTGCCCGGGGCCTTCGACCATGACCTGTACGTCGTGCTCCCAGGCCCTCTCGGTGAGCTCGGCCAGCGTCCGCAGCTCGCTGAGCTGGGCCTCGTCGTTGGCGTCGGCGGTGGAGCCCGGGCGGAGTCCGTCGCCGAGCGAGAAGGCGACGTCGTACTGCTTGAAGATCTCGCAGAGCTCGTCGAAGTGGGTGTAGAGGAAGCTCTCCTGGTGGTGCGCGAGGCACCAGCCGGCCATGATCGAGCCGCCTCGGGAGACGATGCCGGTGACGCGGTTGGCGGTGAGCGGGACGTAGCGCAGGAGCACTCCGGCGTGGATCGTCATGTAGTCGACGCCCTGCTCGGCCTGCTCGATGACGGTGTCCCGGAACACCTCCCACGTGAGCTTGTCGGCCTCGCCGTTCACCTTCTCCAGGGCCTGGTAGATCGGCACGGTGCCGATCGGGACGGGTGAGTTGCGCAGGATCCACTCGCGGGTGGTGTGGATGTCGTCTCCGGTGCTCAGGTCCATCACCGTGTCCGCGCCCCAGGTGATCGCGTGGGTGAGCTTGTCGACCTCCTCCGCGATGCTGCTGGTGACCGCGGAGTTCCCGATGTTGGCGTTGATCTTCACCAGGAAGCGCTTCCCGATGATCATCGGCTCGGACTCGGGGTGGTTGACGTTGTTCGGGATGATCGCCCGGCCGGCCGCCACCTCCTCGCGGACCAGCTCGGGGTCGCAGCTCTCGCGCACCGCGACGTAGGCCATCTCCTTGGTGATGATGCCCTGGCGCGCGTAGTGCATCTGGGTCACGTTCTTGCCTCGGCGCGGCGGCCGGCGCTCGCCCTGCCACTCCTGGCGGGCCTCGCCGCGGCGTACGGCTGCTTTGCCGTTGTCCACCAGCTCGGTCCGGCGGCCCTCGTAGGTCTCGGTGTCGCCTCGCTCGACGATCCACTCGTCGCGGCGCGGCGGGAGACCCTGTTCCGGCTGCGAGCCGGGGCCCTCGGTGCAGTAGCGGTCGAAGGTCTCACCGTTGGTGAGCGCGACCCGGGTCACCGGGACCTTCAGGTCGCCGATCTCGAGGCGGGTGTGGGCGGGGTGGACGGTCATGCGATCTCCTTGGTGTGAGCGATCGGTCCTCGGCCACGGCCGAGGGTCCAGTGCTGGCTTCTGGTGAGCTGTCGGGTGACGTACGCGGCGGCCTGCTCCGCCGCTTCGCGCAGCGGGGCGCCGTGGGCGAGGTGGGCGGCCAGGGCCGAGCTGTAGGTGCAGCCCGTGCCGTGGTCGTTCTTCGTCGGGACGGCGGGATGGGTGAGCGGGATCGGGGGTCTCCCCGGCTCTGCGAGCCAGTCGGTGCATGTGCCGGTGGCTTCCGGGTCACCGCCGGTGACGATCACCGCCGACTTCGCATTTGCCAGCTCCGCGGCGATCCCCTCGGGCGATCCGTCGTGACCGGCCAGGGCCCGGGCCTCGTCGAGGTTGGGGGTGACGACGGTGGCGACGGGGAGCAGGTGGTCGAGGTAGGCGCGGCGTACGTCTTCACCGCCCAGCACCGCGCCGGAGGTGGCGACCAGGACGGGGTCGACGACGAGCGGCCGACCGGCGCAGAGCCGCGCGACGAGCGCGACCGCCTCGGCGCTGCCGAGCATGCCGGTCTTGACCGCCGCGACGGGGAGGTCGTCGAAGACTGCGCGGAGCTGGGCCTCGACCGTGGCGACCGGGATGGCGTGGATGTCGCTGACCCCGGTCGTGTCCTGGGCGGTGACGGCGGTGATCACGCAGGCTCCGTGGACCCCGAGCGCGGCGAAGGTGGCCAGATCGGCCGCCGTACCCGCCGCTCCCCCGGAGTCGGTGCCCGCGATGGTGAGCGCGACCGGTGGGTTCACGACGCCACCGCCGTCGTGCCGAGGGCCGCCAACAGGTCGCGTACGACCTCGGCCGGCTCCTCCGCGCGCATCACCGCGCCCATCACGGCCACTCCGTGGGCCCCGGCCGCCACCGCCGCCGCGGCGTTGTCCGGGGTGATCCCGCCCAGCGCGTACGTCGGCAGCGGCAGGTCGCAGAACGCGGCCGGCCCCAGCGGCGGCCCGTAGCCGGGCTTGGACTCGGTCAGCGCGTACGGGCTCAGCATCGCGTAGTCGAACCCCTCCGCGGCGGCCGTGGCGACCTCGGCGGGGCTGTGGCAGCTGCGGCCGCGGTGTAACACGCTGTGACACCGACTACAGCTCGCGGAGGCGGGCAGGTGCAGGCCCTCCGCTGCCGGCAGCGGGGTGTGGGCGGCGATGACGTTCAGGCCGAGTCCGGCGAGCAGCTCGGCCAGCTTGGCCCGATGCTCCAGGGGCTCGTCGAGCTCCCGGAGCACGACGTGGGTCAGGCCCGCCTCGGCGCACGCTGCCATCGTCGCGAACAGGCTGCGGCCGAGCGGCAGCTGGGAGCGGTCGGTGAGGACGAGCAGGCGCGGCAGTGCGGTCATGCGATCCGGCCCTCCATCGGAGACGACGCCCGGGCGACCGCCTGCCGCGGGATCCGGCCGGCGGCGCGGGCGGTGTGCCCGGCCTCGACCGCCAGGCGCAGCGCGCGAGCCATCCCGACCGGGTCGTCGGCGCGGGTCACCGCGGTGGCGGCTAGGACCGCTGAGCAGCCGAGCTCCATGGCCAGGGCCGCGTCCGAGGCCGTACCGACACCGGCGTCGAGCACGACGGGCACGGACACCGCGGCGACGACTGCCTCGATCGCGTACGGGTTCAGCAGCCCGAGCCCCGACCCGATCGGCGAGCCGAGCGGCATCACCGCCGCGCAGCCCGCGTCCTCGAGCCGGCGGGCGAGAACCGGGTCGTCGGTGGCGTACGGAAGGACCGTGAAGCCCTTGCGCACCAGCTGCTCGGCGGCCTCGACGAGCTCGACGGCATCGGGCATCAGCGAGGTCTCGTCGCCGATCACCTCCAGCTTGACCCAGTCCGTCTCAAGCGCCTCGCGGGCGAGCTCGGCGGTCAGCACCGCCTCGCGTGCCGAGAGGCAACCCGCGGTGTTGGGCAGGATCGGAACCTTCGCCGCGCGCAGCGTCTCCAGCAATCCGCCGGAGGCCGTCGAGGACGTACGCCGCATCGAGACCGTCACCAGACCCGGGTCGGCGGCGGCGATGACGTCGGGGAGCAGGGCCAGGTTGGGCAGGCCACCGGTGCCGAGGAAGAGGCGTGAGGAGAGCTCGCGCCCGGCGACCTTCAGGCTGCTCGTCGGTGGGTTGGTCATCCGCCCTGCACCGCCGTCACGATCTCGACGACATGTCCGTCCTGAAGTGGCCAACGCGCCCAGTCGTCGCGCGGCACGATCTCCTCGTCCACGGCGACGGCGATGCCGCTCGGCCGCCGGTCGCCGGTACGTGCCTCGAGCAGATCGGCAACGGTGCCGCTGACCTCCATCGGCTCGCTGTTCACGGTGATCTTCATCCGTCCTCCTTCATCCGGAACCGACGCGGATCGACCGCGGGCTCCACTGACCCTGTCTCGATGTGGTCGGCCACCAGCTGCGCGATGAGCGGCGCCAGCAGGACGCCGTTGCGGTAGGCGCCCGCGGCGAGCACGACTCCCGGCTCGTGGGTCGGGCCGACCAGCGGGAGGTTGTCGGCGGTGCCCGGGCGGTCGCGCGAGGTCGCCTCCACCACGCTCGCGCGGTCCAGCGCCGGCACCACCCGGCGGGCGGAGTCGAGCAGCCGCCACACGCCTTCGACGGTCGGCAGCAGCGGACCGTCGCGCTCCTCGGTGGTGGCCCCGATGACCACCTCGTCGCTGTCGATCCGCGGCACCACGTAGATCTGCTCGCCGTGCGCCCAGGCCCGCACCGTCCGCGCCACCGGCTCCTGCGTCCGCACCCGCACGACGTCCCCGCGCACCGGGCGGATGAGGGAGGAGTAGGGGTCGGGAAGCTGCGCGCCGGTCGCGATGACGGTGACCGTGTTGGTCTCGACACGCTCGCTGGCGCTCGCGGCTCGACCAGCGGATTCGTCGGTTGAGCCGCCGGAGCCGCTAGGCGGAGGCGTGTCGAAACCAACACGGTCCCCGACCCGTTCGAGCAGCGCGCGGACGACCGCACGCGGGTCGACCGAGTGGTCCTCGGCGAGGAAGGCCCCGCCGGCGACACGGCCGAGCCCGGGCTCGCGGGCGAGCAGCTCGCGACGTAGGAGCCTCTCGTAGGAGACCCCGGCGAGATCGAGCACCGAGAGCTGCCGCTCGACCTGCTGGACGTCCCCGGCGTCGAGGCCGACGAGCAGCGTCCCGCGGGTGTGTACGGGCACCCCGAGCCGAGCGGCGAACCCGGGCCAGAGTGCCAGCGACGACAGGCACAGCCGGGTCAGCGTCTCCTCGCCGTACCACGCCTCACCGGCCGGGCTGAGCATGCCGGCCGCGGCGTACGACGCCCCCGAGCCTGGCTCCGGATCGACCACGGCGACGTCGTGACCGCGACGGATCAGCTCGTCGGCCACGGACAGCCCGACGATCCCGGCACCGAGGATCCGTACCCGCATCAGCCGACGGCTTCCACGAGCTCCTTCGCGGCCTGGAGTGGGTCGGGTTGTCGCCAGAGTCCGCCGATCACGGCGACTCCGTGGGCTCCGGCGGCGCGGACGGCCCCGGCGGAAGTGGTCGAGATCCCGCCGATCGCGATCAGCGGCAGGACACCGGCGGCGGCCGTGACCGCGTCGACGCCCAGCGGGTCGGGGAGCCCGGCCTTGGAGGTGGTGGCGAAGACCGGTCCGAACCCGGCGTAGTCCGCGCCCGCCGCGGCAGCCGCCTCGACCGCGGCACGGTCCCGGCAGGTCGCGCCGATGATCAGCCCCGGAGCGACCGCGTCGGCGATTCGCCGGGCGTCGGCCAACGGCAGATCGGACGCGCCGAGATGGACGCCGTCGGCACCGGTGGCGAGCGCGACGTCGAGCCGGTCGTCGACGACGACGCACGCCTCGTACGCCGCGACGAGCTCGATGACGGACGCGGTGAGAACCACCAGCTCCCGTGTGGTCGCGCCCTTGTCGCGTACCTGGAAGCCGTCGACTCCTGCTGCGGCGAGCGCAGGCAGGAGCGTCAGGTCGTCGGTCGTGGACACGAGGCAGAGGAGCCGCGGTAGAGCAGGCAACACGTCAGGTCACTTCCTTCGCCGGCATGATCCGGATCAGGTACTACGGTCGGAGCGGCTCCAGCTCCCTCTCAGCCCGCTGCCGCGGACTCCCGTGTGGGTTGGGTCTCGATCACTGTAACGGAATCGTGGGCACCCGACGCAAGGGGTTCACCCGATCGTGGACGGCTGACCTCCGCGCTGTGCGAGCGGCTTGAGCTCACAGGCCTCCGCGAAGCCGTCGGACTCGATACCCAGGGCGATGTTGGTGCGGGTCGAGAAGTTGGCGAACCCGATGACCGCGGTCAGCTCGATCACCGCCGCCTCGCCGAGCTGCGCGACCAGGCCCGACACCATCTCGTCGGTGACGGTCGGCTCCGCCTGGCTCATCGCCTCGGCGTACGCCATCACGTCCCGCTCCAGCGGCGTGAAGACGTCGGACTCACGCCAGCGCGGCACCTCCCGGGCCTTGTCCATGTCGAGACCGCGGTTGTGCGCCTCGAAGTAGTTGTAGTCCAGGCACCAGCTGCACCCCACGGCCGAGGCGACGGCCATGTGGGCGAAGGACTTCAGCTGCTCGTCGCAGGCGTCCCACTTCTTCACCTTGGACCCGAGGCCGGACATGCCCATCAGCACGTTCTGGTTGTGCCAGTAGACGCCGACCGAGGACGGCACCTGGCCGAGCATCTTCTTGGCGAACCGCTTGATCAGCATTCCCTTGATGCCGGTGATCTCCGCGGGCGCGATTCGGGTGGCAGCCATTTCTCCTCCTGGTTCTCGGCCCCGCTCTCCGGGGCGCTCGACATCTAGACGGCGGACGCGCGCGATCTGTGACATCCCCGGCGGCGTACGATTCTCTTCCGTGGCTGACGTTGAGTTCCGGTACTCCGACCTCCTCCCGACCGGCAAGGACGACACTCCTTACCGCTTGATCACGAGCGAGGGGGTGGAAGAGATCGAGGTCGACGGGCGCAAGTTCCTCAAGGTCGACCCCGAGGCGATCCGCCGGCTGACCGCCGAGGCGATGAAGGACATCAACCAGTACCTCCGCCCGGCCCACCTCAAGCAGCTGCGGAAGATCATCGACGACCCCGAGGCCTCCGGGAACGACCGCTTCGTCGCGCTCGACCTGCTCAAGAACGTCAACATCTCCGCCGGCGGGATCCTGCCGATGTGCCAGGACACCGGCACCGCGATCGTGATGGGCAAGAAGTCCGAGGGTGTGCTGACCGGCACCGACGACGCCGAGACCGTCAGCCGCGGTGTCTTCGACGCCTACACCAAGCTCAACCTGCGCTACTCCCAGCTGGCACCGCTGACCACGTACGAGGAGAAGAACACCGGCTCCAACCTGCCCGCGCAGGTCGAGATCTACTCGACCACCGAGGGCGAGAACGGCCCGGAGTACAAGTTCCTCTTCATGGCGAAGGGCGGCGGCAGCGCCAACAAGTCGTTCCTGTTCCAGGAGACCAAGGCGATCCTCAACCCCGACCGGATCCTCACCTTCCTCGACGAGAAGATCCGCTCGCTCGGCACCGCCGCCTGCCCGCCGTACCACCTCGCCGTCGTCATCGGCGGGACCTCGGCGGAGTTCGCGCTCAAGACCGCGAAGTACGCGAGCGCGCACTACCTCGACAACCTCCCGACCGAGGGCTCGATGAGCGCCCACGGTTTCCGCGACACCGACCTCGAGGAGAAGGTCTTCGAGCTCACCCAGTCCTTCGGGATCGGGGCCCAGTTCGGCGGCAAGTACTTCTGCCATGACGTACGCGTCGTCCGGCTCCCCCGCCACGGCGCGTCCTGCCCGGTGGCGATCGCGGTCTCCTGCTCCGCCGACCGCCAGGCGCTGGGCAAGATCACCCGCGACGGAGTGTTCCTCGAGCAGCTCGAGACCGACCCGGCGCAGTACATGCCCGACGCCGGCATGGCCGAGGAGATCTCGGCCGGCGAGGTCGTTTCGATCGATCTGAACCAGCCCATGGACAAGATCCTGTCGACGCTGTCGCAGCACCCGGTCAAGACCCGCCTGTCGCTGTCCGGCCCGATGGTCGTGGCCCGCGACATCGCGCACGCCAAGATCAAGGAGCGCCTCGACGCCGGCGAGGAGATGCCGGACTACCTGAAGAACCACCCGGTCTACTACGCCGGGCCCGCCAAGACGCCCGAGGGCATGGCGAGCGGGTCCTTCGGGCCGACCACCGCCGGCCGGATGGACTCCTACGTCGAGCAGTTCCAGGCTGCCGGCGGCTCGATGGTCATGCTGGCCAAGGGCAACCGCTCCAAGGTCGTCGCCGAGGCGTGCGGGACCTACGGCGGCTTCTACCTCGGCTCCATCGGCGGTCCCGCCGCCCGGCTGGCTCAGGACTGCATCAAGTCGGTCGAGGTGCTCGAGTACCCCGAGCTCGGCATGGAGGCGGTCTGGAAGATCGAGGTCGAGAACTTCCCGGCCTTCATCGTCGTCGACGGCGAGGGCAACGACTTCTTCACCGACCCCTCCGGCACCACCACGGTGCCGCTGACCGGGATCCGGGTGCGCTCCAAGGAGCGCTGAGCGGGCGCCCACCCAATTCGCTGTCGCACTTCGTCTATCGGTCGTAGTATTCCTGCTATGCCCGATAGCGAGAGCACAACAGCGCTCACCGACCTCGCGCTCGACGTACGCGACCTGCGGGTGCGCTACGGCAGCAACGAGGTGCTCAAGGGCGTGACCTTCTCCGCCCGTCGCGGCGAGGTCGTCGCCCTGCTCGGTCCCAACGGCGCCGGCAAGACCACGACCATCGAGGTCCTCGAAGGATTCCGGATGCCGGCCTCGGGCGACGTCTCGGTGCTGGGTTCCGACCCGGCACGGGGCGACGAGCGGTGGCGAGCGCGGGTCGGCGTGGTGCTCCAGTCATGGCGGGACCACAGCCGCTGGCGGGTGCGCGACCTGCTCGACTACCACGCGCGGTTCTACGCGCCGTACGCCACCACTGAGGTCCCTCGCCCGTGGGACGTCGACGAGCTGCTCGCCGTCGTCGGCCTCACCGCCCACGCAGACCAGAGGGTGATGCGGCTCTCCGGCGGCCAGCGCCGCCGGGTCGACGTCGCGATCGGCATCGTCGGCCGTCCCGAACTGGTGTTCCTCGACGAGCCGACGGCCGGCTTCGACCCGCACGCGCGACGAGAGTTCCACGAGCTGGTGCACCGGCTCTCCGACTTCGAGAACACCACCGTGCTGCTGACCACTCACGACCTGGCCGAGGCGGAGAAGCTCGCCGACCGGATCCTCGTGCTCGACCGCGGCACGATCATCGCCGACGGCAGTCCCGACCAGCTGGCCCTCGACCTCGCGACCAAGGCGGAGGTCCGCTGGACCGCCGGAGGCGAGCGGCACGTGCACGCGGTCGAGGACCGCGACCCGACCGAGTTCGTACGCCGCCTGCTCGCGACCGACCCCGACGTGACCGAGCTCGAGGTGAAACGGGCCAACCTCGAGGACACCTACCTCGCGCTCGTCCAGCGGGTCGAGAGCGGCCTGGCCGAGGAGCACGAGAAGCTGGAGGCGCTGTCATGATCACCACCGGGACCACAGGCACGCGCGGCGTCGCCGTACGCGCCGGGCTGCACCGCGGCTGGCTGGAGACCAAGTATTCGCTGACCGACGTCGGCGACATCTTCTGGATGCTCCTGTTCCCGGTCAGCTTCACGGTGACGCTCTTGTTCATGCGCGGCAACACCGTGCCCGGCACCGACCTCGCCCTGGGTGCGATGGTGCTGCCGAGCCTGATCGGGATGTCGATCGCCTTCGGCGGCCTCGCGGGCCCGGCGATGCAGATCGCCACCGACCGTGAGGACGGCACGCTGCTGCGGGCCAAGGCGACGCCCGACGGGATGCTCGGCTACCTGATCGGCAAGATCTGGTTCTTCGGGCTGACCACGCTGGCCAGCCTGGTGCTGCTCGCGATCCCCGCGATGACGGTGATCGGCGACCTCCGGATCGACGGCCGCACGGCGCTGCTGCTCCCGGTCATCTTCGTCGTCGGCATGGTCGCGACCGTTCCGATCGGGTCGGCGCTCGGCTCGATCTTCAAGTCGAGCGCCCAGTCGATGCTGATCATGCTGGCCTCGATGCTGTTGATCGCGATCTCCGGCATCTTCTACCCGATCACCGCGATGCCCACCTGGCTGCAGTGGGTCGGGCAGATCTTCCCCTTCTACTGGCTCGGGCTCGGCACACGGTCCGCGATGATGCCCGCGGGGGCGGAGGCCGCGGAGATCGGAGACTCCTGGCGTACGGTCGAGATGTTCGGCGTCCTCGGCGTCTGGGCCGTGGTCGGCCTCGTGCTGGCACCGATCGTGCTCCGCCGGATGGCTCGCCGCCAGACTGGCTCCGCGATCGCGGCGGCGCGCGACAAGGTCATGTCCAGGGGCTACTGACCCGTGGCCAACGAATCGGACACCGTCTACAACCGGATCGCGATGCTACGCGCCGAGCGCGGCATCTCCCGTCGGGAGCTCGCCGATGCCCTCGGCGTCCACTACCAGACCGTGGGCTACTTGGAGCGGGGCGAATACAGCCCCTCGCTGCATCTTGCTCTGCGGATCGCCGCCTACTTCGACGTCGCCGTCGACGTCGTCTTCGCCATCGAGCCGTTCAAGCGTCTCGGCGACTGACCCCATTCCTTCCGGAGCAGCCGAAGACCGGACGTCCGCCGACGCTGAGCATTGGCGATGCGGGGCGACCGGCTAGGTTGATGGTCGCCGATCCCCGACGACGAGGAGACCCCCATGCAGTGCCCCATCGACGGTGCCACCCTGGTGATGAGCGAGCGCCAAGGCATCGAGATCGACTACTGCCCGCAGTGCCGTGGCGTGTGGCTGGACCGCGGCGAGATCGACAAGATCATCGAGCGGTCCGTCGGCGCCCCGCAGCCCGGCAGCTACCAGCAGCCCCGCCAGGAGCAGAAGCGCGACGAGCGACGCTATGAGAAGCGGGAGTACGAGCGGCGCGACTATGACGACGACGACCGCCGCCACGACAACCGCCGCGGCCACCACCGCGAGTCCTGGTTGGGTGACCTCTTCGGCTGATCCTGCTGGGCGCCGCGTACGCACCTGATGGTCCCTGCGGTGCACCGAGATTCGGTGTGCCGCAGGGGCTGGACGTACGCAGAGTCCCTAGACGTCGTTGTCGCGCCGGTTCTCGGGCGGCGCCTCACCAGGCCCGGACCCGTGCGTGTCCGGGCTGCCGGACTCGGAGTCGGGGTAGCCGGCAGTCGCGTCGGACGGCGCGATCGGAGTGCCACCCTCGCCTTCGAGGTTCTCGGCCGCGGAGACCTGGCCGCCCTCCTGGTCCTCCCCCGTCTCCTCGGTGTATTCGGGATCGTCGGGGCCCTCTGCTGGTAACGGTTGCTGGCTCATGTTCCGTGCGGTACCCCGTTGCCGGGCGAACCACTCCCGGCGCAGCAGCCCGAACACCCACGAGTCCGAGACGTCGCCGTTCACCACGCAGTCCTCGCGCAGCGTCCCCTCCAGCATGAAGCCGAGCTTCTCCAGCACCCGGGCAGAGGCGGCGTTGCGGGTGTCGGCCTCGGCCTGGACCCGGTTCAGGTCCAGGGTGTCGAAGGCCCAGTCCAGGAGCGCGCCCGCGGCCTCGGTCGCGATGCCCTGACCCCAGCCGGCCCGGGCGAGGCAGTAGCCCAGCGAGGCGCTGCGGAAGTCGGGATTCCAGGAGTTCAGGGTGCACCAGCCGGCGAAGGTGGAGTCGCGCTCGATGACCAGCCGCGCCCCGCTCCCCTCCTCGGCCATCGCATGGCTTCGGGCGATGAACTGCTCGGCACGCGCCCGCTCGGTCCAGGGCGGCGAGTCCCAGTAGCGCAGGACGTACGCGTCGCTCTGGAGGGCGAACAGCGGCTCGGCATCGGCGGCGGCGAACGGCCGCAGCCGCAACCGCTCGGTCGTCAACGTCGGGGTGGACAGCGGCACCCGGCCATCTTGTCAGCGACCGGGTGCCCTCGGGAAACGGGTTTCTGCGACCTTTGCGGCGTCACCCGATGATGCGGTCCGCGCGGGCCGACTCCTCGTGGGCCGCCTCGACCGCCTTGGCCGCCTCGTGCTCCGCCTGCTCGATCGCCTCGCGAGGCGAGGGAACCGGCGGCGTACGTCCTGCGTCGTGGCCGTTGTCCGACCCCTTCGCCGACTGCATAGAGGAGGCGTTGTCGGCGAAGGCGCCGGTGACCGTACGCATCGCCTCGGTGAGCTCGCCGGGGATGACCCAGAACGAGTTGCCGTGCGACGCGAGCGAGGGCAGCATCTCGAGGTACTTGTAGGCCAGGACCTTGGGGTCGGCGTCGTTGGCGTGGACCGCCTGGAAGACCCGCTCCAACGCCGTGGCCTCACCCTCGGCCTCGAGGATCCGGGCCTGCTGGTTGCCCTCCGCCTCCAGGATGGACTTCTGCCGGGTGCCCTCGGCCTCGAGGATCAGCGAGGCCCGCTTGCCCTCCGCGTGCAGGATGGCGGCGCGCTTGTCCCGCTCGGCGCGCATCTGCTTCTCCATCGCCTCCTTGATCGAGGCCGGCGGGTCGATCGCCTTGATCTCGACCCGGTTGACCCGGATCCCCCACTTCCCGGTGGCGTCGTCGAGCACCTCACGCAGCCGCGCGTTGATCGTCTCGCGCGAGGTCAGGGTGCGCTCCAGGTCCATCGAGCCGATGAGGTTTCGCAGCGTGGTGACGGTGAGCTGGTCGATCGCCTGCAGGTAGTTCGCGACCTCGTAGGCCGCCGCCCGCGGGTCGGTGATCTGGTAGTAGAGCACCGTGTCGATGTTGACCACCAGGTTGTCCTCGGTGATCACCGGACGCGGGTTGGAGGAGTAGACGGTCTCGCGTACGTCCAGCTTGGTGTTGACCCGGTCCACGAGCGGGATCACGAAGTTCAGCCCTGGCTGGAGCGTGATCCGGTAGCGCCCGAAGCGCTCGATGTTGTAGCGCCGGGCCTGCGGCACGATCCGCACCGTCGAGGCGACCGCCCCCACCACAAGCGCGACCATGACCAGAACGATCAGCAGAAGTTCCATCTCGTACGCCCTCCTCTAAGGGGACAGCGACAGCGGGTCGCGCGGATGCACGAGCGCCGTCGCGCCTTCGATCTCGAGCACGTCGACCCGGCATCCGACCGGGATGACCAGGTCCTCGTCGTAGGGGCGGGCGGTCCATTCCTCGCCCGCGAGCCGGACCAGCCCGTGGGCGTAGCTCACCTCCGCGAGGACGACCGCCTGACGGCCGACCAGCGCGTCGGTGCCATCACGCACCGGCGGCGGCAGGGCCATGTGACGGCGTGCGATCGGCCGCACCAGCAGCACGCTGCCGCCGCCCGCGAGCGCGAAGACCAGCATCTGCACCAGCACGGGCGCGCCCAAGGCGGCGCTGCCCGCGGCAAGGAGCGCCCCGCCGGCGACGAAAGCGAACGCCAGCGTCATCGTGAACGCCTCGGCAACTCCGAGCAGTACCGCGACGATGATCCAGAAGAACGACCACATAAGCCCACCAGACTCGGTTCCTCACCAGGGTACTCCCGGTGTGGTGGTGATCACATGGGGTCAGCGAGAGTTGTTTCGCCCATTCAGCATCGGCAGGCCGGCCCACAGCGAGACGAACAGGACCAGGACACCCACCGCGGCGACGACCCCGGCTCCGAAGGAGAGGACGACGTCGAAGACGAGCAGCACGACCAGCGCCGAGGTGACCGCGAATCCTGCCAGTCCGGCGCGGGCACAGGCGTGCGAGGCCGTGACCAGCCACGGCCGCTGGCGGCGCCTGAACAGGATCCGGTGGAAGGAGACCGGGGCGATGATCAGGGAAGTGGTGATGACCGAGCCGACCAGCACCACGAGGTAGATCGTCTGCTGGTGGTCGGCCAGGTCCGGAAAGCGGGGCGAGAACGGGACGGTCAGCAGGAAGCCGGTCAGGATCTGCACGCCGGTCTGCAGCACCCGCAGCTCTTGGAGGAGCTCGTTCCAGTTCCGGGTGATCCGCTCGGCCGGGTCCTCGTCCGGACCACCGCCCTCGATCTCACCGGGGTGAAAGCTGCTCGCGGCCATCAGAACACCGGCCGTCCCCCAGTCACCCCGAGAACGGTGCCGGAGACGTAGGACGCCTCGGCCGGAGAGGCCAGGAACACGAACGCGGGCGCGACCTCGGCCGGCTGACCGGCGCGCCCCAGCGGCGTGTTCGCCCCGAACTTCTGCACCTTCTCCGGCGCCTGCGTCGCCGGCTGCAGCGGGGTCCAGATCGGCCCCGGGGCCACTGCGTTCACCCGGACCCCGTCGGGCCCGAGCTCGGCGGCGAGGTTGACGGTGAAGTTGTTGATGGCCGCCTTCGTCGCGGCGTAGTCGAGCAGGCTGGTCGAAGGTTCGTACGCCTGGATCGAGGCATTGTTGATGACGCAGCCGTTGCTCTTCCGCAGGTGCGGGACGGCTGCGCGGGTCAGCCAGAGGAGGGCGTACAGGTTCGTCTTGAACGTCCGGTCGATCCGCTCGTCGTCCATGTCCGTCAGACCCTTGTCGCGGGCGAACTGGTAACCGGCGTTGTTGACCAGGATGTCGAGGCCGCCGAGCTCCTGCACGGTGCGTTCGACGACCTCGTCGCACGCCTCACGCTCGCGCAGGTCGATCGGGATGGCCAGCGGCGTACGTCCGGCCTCCTCGACCAGCTTCGAGGTCTCCTGGGCGTCCGGCTCCTCCTCCGGGAGGTAGGTGAAGGCCACGTCGGCCCCCTCACGGGCGTACGCGATGGCGACCGCGCGGCCGATGCCGGAGTCGGCACCGGTGATGAGCGCGACCTTGCCATCGAGGCGGCCGTGGCCCTGGTAGCTGGACTCGCCGTGGTCGGGCAGCGGGTCCATCTCCCCGGTGAGCCCGGGAGGTTCCTGCTGCTGGGCTGGGAACTGGGTGTCGTCATCGCTCATGACGGACCCGGTACCCACATCGGACACAATGGAACCGTGAGTGGGACTGAATCGGTGATCGTCGACGGTGGGCTGGCGCTACGGCATCGAGCGGACGGCCACCTGGAGCTGCGGGCCAACGGGATCTTCGTGATGGACACCCGGGAGACCTCGACGGAGAAGGCGCTGGCCACGCACGCCCTCGAGCTGCACCCGGCGCCGAAGCACGTGCTCATCGGTGGTCTCGGGCTCGGCTTCACCCTCGAGGCCGTACTGACCGATCCACGGGTCGAGGCGGTCACGGTCGTCGAGATCGAGCCGCGCCTGGTCGAGTGGATGCGGACCGGCCGGATCCCCCACGGCCCCGACCTGCTGAGGGACGAGCGCGTCCACATCGAGGTGGCCGACGTGGCCGTGGTCCTGCGGGAGAGCCGGCCCGAGGCGTACGACGTCGTGCTGCTGGACGTCGACAACGGCCCCGGCTACCTGGTTCACGACGCCAACGGAGCGCTCTACGAGGCGCCCGCGCTGGCGGATGCGCGGCGGGCGACGGCCGCGGGTGGCACCGTGGTGGTGTGGTCGGCGGCGAAGGCTCCGGCGCTGCTGGAGGTGATGGCGCAGGTCTTCGACGAGGCCGAGGCGCTCTCCTACCCGGTCGACCTGCAGGGGCACTCCGAGACCTACTGGCTCTATGTGGGCCGGCTCTCGGCCGACGGGGTCTCGCGCGGGAATGGCACCAACTAGTCAAAGGTTGAATCAGACATGGACGACATGAGCTTTCGCATCGAGCACGACTCCATGGGAGAGGTCCGGGTCCCGAAGGACGCGCTGTGGCGCGCCCAGACCCAGCGGGCCGTGGAGAACTTCCCCATCTCGGGCACGCCCATCGAGCCGGCGCTGATCCACGCGATCGGTCATGTGAAGGCGGCCGCCGCCAAGGCCAACTTCGACCTCGGCGTCCTGCCCGGCGACAAGGCCGAGGCGATCATCGCCGCCGCGGGCGAGGTCTCCGAGGGCCGCCACGACGACGCGTTCCCGATCGACGTCTTCCAGACCGGCTCCGGCACCTCCTCCAACATGAACGCCAACGAGGTGATCGCGTCGCTGGCGGCTCGGGCGGGCCGGGACGTACATCCCAACGACCACGTCAACGCCTCCCAGTCCTCCAACGACACCTTCCCGACCGCGATCCACGTCGCGGCCGCCGTCGCCGTCACCGAGCAGCTGCTGCCCGCGATCGACGTCCTGGCCGGCTCGCTCGAGGCGAAGGCCGAGAAGTTCTCCGGCCTGGTGAAGTCGGGACGTACGCACCTGATGGACGCCACCCCCGTCACCCTCGGCCAGGAGTTCGGAGGGTACGCAGCCACCGTCCGCTACGCGGCCGAGCGGCTCGAGTCGGTGCTCCCGAGGGTGCGCGAGCTGGCGCTGGGCGGCACCGCGGTCGGGACCGGCATCAACACGCCCGCCGGGTTCCCGCAGGCCGTGATCGCCGACCTCTCCAACCGCACCGGCCAGCCGTTCACCGAGGCCCGCAACCACTTCGAGGCCCAGGGCACCCGCGACTCGCTCGTCGAGCTCTCCGGCGTCCTGAAGACGCTCGCGGTCGGCCTGATCAAGATCAACAACGACCTGCGCTGGATGTCGTCCGGCCCCACCACCGGCCTGGCCGAGATCCACCTGCCCGACCTCCAGCCGGGCTCCTCGATCATGCCCGGCAAGGTCAACCCGGTCGTGCCGGAGGCCACCTTGATGGTCGCCTTCCAGGTGATCGGCAACGACGCCGCGGTGACCGCCGCCGGTGCCTCGGGCGCCTTCGAGCTCAACGTCGCGATGCCGGTGATGGCCCGCAACATCCTGGAGTCGATCCGCCTGCTCTCCACCTCGATGACCGTCCTGGCCGAGCGCACCGTCGACGGGATCGTCCCCGTCCCTGAGCGCCTCCGCGCCTACGCCGAGTCCTCCCCCTCGATCGTCACCCCGCTCAACAAGTACATCGGCTACGAGGCCGCCGCCAAGGTCGCCAAGCAGGCCCTCGCCGAAGGCGCCACGATCAAGGACACCGTCATCAAGCTCGGCTACGTCGCCGACGGCACCCTCACCGAGGCCCAGCTGGACGAAGCGCTCGACGTCGAGTCGATGACCCACCCCTGACCCGCCGAGTCGGCTCATCCTGACCAAAAACATCGCCGAGTCGGCGCGTTAGAACGCGCCGACTCGGCGAGATTTCACGTCAGGACGAGCCGACTCGGCCGCCGGGCCAACAGATTCGGCCTAGTACCAGCCGACGGACTGGGAGTGGCTCCAGGCGCCGCAGGGGGAGCCATAGCGGTCGTTGATGTAGCCGAGGCCCCACTCGATCTGGGTGGCGGGGTTGGTCTCCCAGTCGTCGCCGGCGGAGGCCATCTTGGAGCCGGGGAGGGCCTGCGGGATGCCGTAGGCGCTGGAGGAGGGGTTGGCAGCGGTCGGGTTCCAGCCCGACTCCTTCTCCCAGAGCGGCTCGAGGCAGGAGAACTGGTCCATCCCCCAGCCGAAGTCGCCGAGCATCGACTTGGCGATGTCCTTGGGGTTGCGCAGATCGATCTCGATCTCTTCGACGCCGGCGATGGCCCGTACGTCGTTGCCGGCCGACAGGGCGGCCTGCTTGCCGGGGTCGGCGACCTCGCGGCGGTCACCGGCCGAACGCGACAGGGAGGTCTCGTTGCCGCGGGCGGCGGACTCGGCCTCGATCGCGGCGCGCTGGGCGTCGGTGAGCTCGGGGATGTCGGCGGCTGCCGACTCACCCGCGCTGAGCGTCGGGTCGTCGGTGGCGGGGCCGGTGTAGGCCACCCCGCCTGCGACTGCGGCGCCGGTCCCGCCGAGGGCGAGGACGGAGAGGAGGAGGGTTGTCTTGGCGGTCGTACGCGCAGCCTTGTGCGGAACGTCGACAAGCGGATTCGCTGGCGCACCGCGATGTCGCGGGGCACGATGAACAGGCTTGGTCACGGGCTCTCATTCGGGGGCTGAGGCATTACAGACCCGCAAACAATGCATGAGCACCAACCTCGTATCAAACCGGACGCACCGTTTGTAGGTCAGAAATGACCGTCCTGAGCATCACTTCCGTAACACGAGTCACAGAAATCACAACGGCCCCAGACCTTACAGGTCCAGGGCCGTTGACGTGACAATGATTACGGGACGACGTTCTCCAGCATCTCGGTGACGAGCGCGGCGATCGGCGAGCGCTCGGAGCGGGTCAGGGTGACGTGGGAGAAGAGCGGGTGGCCCTTCAGCTTCTCGATGACCGCGACCACGCCGTCGTGGCGTCCGACCCGGAGGTTGTCGCGCTGGGCGACGTCGTGGGTGAGCACGACCTTCGAGTTGGCGCCGATGCGGGAGAGCACCGTCAGGAGCACGTTGCGCTCCAGCGACTGCGCCTCGTCGACGATCACGAACGAGTCGTGCAGCGACCGGCCGCGGATGTGGGTCAGCGGCAGCACCTCCAGCATGCCCCGGTCGATGATCTCGTCGATCACGTCCTGCGTGGTGACCGCAGAGAGCGTGTCGAAGACCGCCTGGCCCCACGGCGACATCTTCTCGCCCTCGGTGCCGGGGAGGTAGCCGAGCTCCTGGCCGCCGACGGCGAAGAGCGGGCGGAAGATCAGCACCTTCTTGTGCTGGTTGCGCTCCATGACCGCCTCCAGCCCGGCGCACAGCGCGAGCGCGGACTTCCCGGTGCCGGCCCGGCCACCGAGGGAGACGATGCCGACCTCGGGGTCGAGCAGCATCTCCAGCGCGATCCGCTGCTCCGCGGAGCGGCCATGGATCCCGAAGACCTCCCGGTCCCCGCGCACCAGGTGCACCTGCTTGTCCGGTCCGACCCGGCCCAGCGCGGTGCCACGGTCCGACATCAGCACCAGACCGGTGTGGCAGGGCAGGTCGCGGGCCGCGTCGAGCTCGAGGACGCCGTCGTCGTAGAGCTCGTCGAGGGACGCGGAGGCGACGTCCAGCTCGGCCATCCCGGAGTAGCCCGGATCGGAGTCGTTGATCCGCTCACCGCGGTAGTCCTCGGCCTTCAGCCCGACCGCGGACGCCTTGATCCGCATCGGCAGGTCCTTGGAGACCAGGGTGACGTCGAGCCCGTCGCCCTGCAGGTTGCGCGCGACCGCGAGGATCCGGGTGTCGTTGTCCCCGAGCCGGAATCCGCTCGGCAGCGAGGACGGGTCGGTGTGGTTGAGCTCGACACGGATCGTGCCGCCCTCCTCGCCGACCGGGACCGCCGTGTCGAGGCGTCCGTGGGTGACCCGCAGCCCGTCCAGCTGCCGGAGCGCAGAGCGGGCGAAGTAGCCCAGCTCCGGGTGGTGTCGCTTCCCCTCCAGCTCGGTGATGACCACCACCGGGAGGACGACCTGGTGCTCGGCGAAGCGCGTCATGGCCTTCGGGTCCGAGAGCAGGACGCTGGTGTCGAGAACGAACGTGCGCACAGAAGGCGACTCGCTCTCCGGGGAAGACTCCGACGCCGGTGTCGGAGCGGCCGACGTATCGGCCTCGGTGACATGCTCGTTCGTGGTTCGGTTGGCCACGCGGATCACCTCTCGCGACCGGCTCATACACCCATGAGTCCGGCCATTTCATCGTTAATCAGATGGACCGGACGGTGGACCGTCAGTCGGGGTGCCGACCGCCTCACACCCGTCGGGATCGATGAGATCCTGACGCAGGTTCGGTTCGTGACTACTCACGTAACGGGCCTCCAGGTGCGACGGGAATTTGTTCCCCGCCGTTGGTACAACGCTACGACGCCGGACCAACGGTCTGTGGCAACACGAACGATTTTTCTTTGTGAACTCCTGGTGACACGACCGAATGTTCCGGCCAGTGGTCACCTTCCGAGGCGACGCTCGCGGTGGGCGTAGGCGCGCAGGGCCCGCAGGAAGTCGGTTCGCCGGAAGTCGGGCCAGTAGGCCTCGCAGAAGTAGAACTCCGACTTCGCGCTCTGCCAGAGCAGAAATCCGCCCAGGCGCTGCTCCCCGGACGTACGGATCACCAGGTCGGGATCGGGCTGGCCCTTGGTGTAGAGGTGGTCGGCGATGTGCTCGACGTCGATGATCTGGGCGAGCTCCTCCAGCGAGGTGCCGCGGATGGCGTGCTCGTTGAGCAGGGCGCGTACGGCATCGGCGATCTCGCGGCGGCCGCCGTAGCCGACGGCGACGTTGACCAGCATCCCGTCGACGTCCCGGGTCGCCTCCTCGGCGGCCTTGAGGCGCTGGGACAGCCAGTCGGGCAGGAGATCGAGCGCGCCGACCGGGTGCAGCCGCCAGCGGCGTACGTCTGCCAGCGAGTCGACCGCGTCGGCGATGATCTCGAGGAGCGGTGCCAGCTCGTCGGCAGGGCGGTTGAGATTGTCGGTGGAGAGCAGCCACAGGGTGACCACCTCGATGCCGATCTCGTCGCACCAGGTGAGCAGCGGCTCGATGTTGGCCGCGCCGGCCCGATGGCCGTGGGCGGTCGATTGGCCGACCTCCTTGGCCCAGCGACGGTTGCCGTCGAGCATCACCCCGACGTGCTTGGGCAGCTTGGAGGCATCGAGCTTGCGGAGCATCCGCGCCTCGTAGGCTGGGTAGAGAACCCGACGTACGCCTTCCTTCCAGTCTGCCACGTGCAGAAGGGTATCGGCGCCGCGCCCACATCTCCCAGCGGGACGGGGTTCACCCGATCTTCAGGGTCGACCGATAGCCTTGGCACTTATGAGCGAGATGACGGACGCGATGCGCCTCAAGGTCGGAACGATCACCGACTCGGTCTCCTCGACCGTTCACGAGGCCCTGCCAAAGCTGCGCGGCTGGATCCACCTGGCCAGCGCCCCGCTCACGCTGGCGGCCGGGATCGTGCTGATCGTCCTGGCCCCCGCGGGTGCGCCGCGGCTCGGCGCGGCGGTGTTCACGATGGCCGCGCTGCTGCTCTTCACCGTCTCCGCGGTCTACCACCGCGGCAACGCGATGGGTAAGTGGAGCCCACGCTCCCACACCATCCTGAAGCGCTGGGACCACGCGAACATCATGCTGATGATCGCGGGCTCCTACACCCCCTTCTCGCTGCTGCTCCTCGACGGCGTCACCCAGGTCGTGCTGCTCTCGGTGGTCTGGACCGGTGCCATCCTGGGCGTCTTCTTCCGGGTGTTCTGGCCCGAGGCCCCGCGCTGGCTGTACGTCCCGAACTACATCGCGCTCGGCTGGGCGGCGATCTTCTTCATCCCGTCCTTCTTCTCCGGCGCGGTCGCGCTCGGTGTCGGCATCGGGATCGCCACCTTCACGCTGATCTGTGTCGGCGGCGCGCTCTACACCGCCGGCGGCGTCATCTACGGCTTCAAGCGGCCCAACCCGTGGCCGCAGTGGTTCGGCTTCCACGAGGTCTTCCACACCTTCACGATCCTCGCGTTCATCGTGCACTACACCGGCGTCTCGCTGGCGACGTACTCGCTGCGCTGAGCCTGAGCCTGATCGCGTGCCGTGGCCGCGTGCCGGGCGAGCACCGCGGTGAGGATGCCGGTGACGGCGAAGAGCGCGCCCAGCACCATCCAGCCACCGGTGCCGTGGTCGATCGCGGTGGCGGTCACCACCAGAGGCGCGAGCATGTGCGCCAGCGCGTAGCCCATCTGGCTCACTCCCTGGTAGGCACCGGCCCGCTGCTGGTCGGCGAGCTCGAAGGCCAGCCCCCAGCTGCCCGCCTCGCCGCGCGTCTCGGCTGCCGAGGCGGCCAGCGCGGCGAGCAGCAGCAGGCACGTGGCGAACACCGGGCCCGCATAGCCAGCCCCCGCGAAGAGCAGGCAGGCGGCGAGCAGCAGGAACCCGGCACCCCGCACGGCCCGACCCGCCGTGGCGATGTCGTGGGTGCCGCGCGAGGCCCGCACCTGGAAGAGCGCGACGTAGACGGTGTTCACCACCAGGAGCAGCGAGACCAGGACCGTCGGCGCGTCGGTGTGGTCGGCCACCCACAGCGGCACCCCGATCGAGGTCAGCCCGAAGTGGATCGCCATCACTCCGCTGAGCACGGTCGCGGTCACATAGGTGCGGTCGCGCAGCGGTGAGGGACCCGCGGCCACCGTCGGACCGGAGCCGGCGTCCATCGTCTCGGCCAGCCCGGCGACCCGGCGCCTGAGCCCGATGAGCGGCACGGCCGCGAGCGTGGTGAGCAACCCGACGACCACCATCGTGGTGCGATAGGCGGTCCCGGTGTCGACCGCCAGCGCCAGCGCGGCGAGCAGCGTCCCCGCTCCGATCATCACGTTCATGACCACGCGCAGCCGGGCGCGTACGGCGACCCGGTCGGGGCCGTTGAACCAGCGCGCGATCAGCGTCGACTGCGCGCTCGACTGGAAGCCTCGCGAGGCCGAGACCCAGGTCGCGACCAGCACGAACGCGACCACGTCACGCGCCAGGGCGTAGGCGAGCAGAGCGATGCCGTAGCTGGCCATCGCCCACAGCTGCACCCGGTCGGCGCCCCACCGGTCGCTGAGCCGCCCGCCGGCGTACGTCGCCACGACGCCGACGGCTCCGGCGACGGTCAGGCCGATGCCGACGGTCACGGCCGAGAGGCCGACCGTGCGGGTGAAGTAGAGCGCGCTGACGGCGAAGAACATGCCACGGGCGAGGGAGAGGGCGGCGATGGCGCCGACGAGCGGGCGCTCGACCGGGTCGCTGGGGAGGCGGATCACGGGTCCAGTTGTCGCACCCCACGCCTGCGCGCGCTAACGATGTAGCGTATTGCTTCATGATCAGGTACGAGCTGGCCGGTCCCGACCTGAGCGAGGTCCGGTTCGCCATCTCGCCGCTCAACGAGCTCACCCTCTCGCTGCGGGCGCTGCGCGACCCCGGCCGGTTCCCGCTCCACCTGCCCTGGCTCCGCGGTGTCGGCACCGCCGACCTGGATCGCGAGACCCTGCTGGCGCTGACCAACGACCGACTCTGGACGCCGGACTTCCTCAACCCGCGCCCGCGCACCCCGCTCGCCCGGCTCGAGGACGAGCTCGAGGTCGTCGCGGCGACCTCGCCGCAGCGCGTACGTGCCGACCTCGACGCGGTCCACTTCGAGGGCGGCCCACCGCCGGTCCTGAGCGGGCCTCCGCAGGTTGTGCTGCGCCGCGTCCTCACCGCGCTGCGCGGCTACTGGGACGCCTGCTTCGAACCCCACTGGCAGCGGATGCGAGCGGTACTGGAGGCCGACATCGTCCATCGCGGCCGGACGATCGTCCACTCCGGCATGGCGTCGATGTTCGCCGACATCTCGCCGCGGGTCACCCTCGCCGACGACGTCCTCGCGATCCGGCTCACCACGTCGAAGGTCGACTATCGGCGTACGACCGCCGGCGACGGGCTCACCCTGGTCCCCACCCTGTTCTCCCGCAACCCGTCGACGCCGATCTCGCCCGAGGAGCCGCCGGTCATGTTCTACCCGGCACGCGGCCTCGGCACGCTGTGGACCAGCGACCGGCCGCAGGCGCCGCGGGCGCTGCGCGACCTCATCGGCGAGACCCGCTCCGGGCTCCTCACGCTGCTGGCGGCTCCGGCCTCGTCGACCGAGCTGGCCGTACGCCTCGGGGTGACCCCCACCGCCGTCAACCAGCACCTGCGGGCGATGCGCGCGGCAGGGCTGCTGACCTCGGCCCGCCACGGCCGATCGGTCCTCTATCTCCGCTCCGACCTCGGCGACCGCCTGGTCGATGCCGTCAGGTGACGTCCAGACGAGGAAAGGGGCGCGCGGCCGGTCCGGCCACGCGCTCCTTCTCGTCTACGAGATCCTCACATGTGCAGCGGCTCGACGACGTTGTCGTCGCCGCCCTTACCGACCCGCGAGTTGCGGTAGCCGTAGAGGAAGTAGATGGCGAAGCCGATCGCCATCCAGACCAGGAACCGCAGCCAGGTCTCGACGCTCAGGTTGAGGGTCAGGTAGATGCAGATCAGCGCGGCCACGATCGGCAGCACCGGGTTGAACGGCACCTTGAAGGAGCGCGGCAGGTCCGGGCGACGCTTGCGCAGGATCGGCACGGCGATCGAGACCAGCGCGAACGCGGTCAGGGTGCCGATGTTGACCATCTCCTCGAGCTTGCCGATCGGGGTGAAGGTGGCCACGATCGCGACGAAGACGCCGACGGTGAGGGTGATCCGGACCGGGGTGCCGGTCTTCGGGTTGACGTGGGCGAACCTCACCGGGAACAGACCGTCGCGGCTCATCGCGAAGATGACCCGGATGGCGCCGATCATCAGCGTCATCACGACGGTGGTCAGACCGGCGACGGCGCCGGCCGAGATCAGGGTCGCGAACCCGCCGCGGCCGACATCTCGGAACGCGGTGGCGAGCGCGGCCTCGGTGTCGATCTGGTCGTACTTCACCATGCCGGTGATCACCAGGGCGACGGCGACGTAGAGGATCGTGCAGATCACCAGCGAGCCGATGATGCCGCGCGGCAGGTCGCGCTGGGGGTTGTTGGCCTCCTCCGCGGTCGTGGCGACCACGTCGAAGCCGATGTAGGCGAAGAAGACGACCGAGGCGGCCGAGATGATGCCGAGGACACCGAAGGTCTGCGGCTCGAGGCCGAAGGCCCACTGGATCAGCGGCTGGTGGATGCCCTCACCGCTGACGGAACCGGCACGGTCGGGGATGAACGGGTCGTAGTTGGAGCCGGTGATGTAGAACATGCCGGCGACGATGACGAACAGGACGATGAACAGCTTGACCGCGACCAGGACGAGGTTGACCCGCAGCGACTCCTTGATACCGATCGCGATCAGGCCCACCAGGACGATCACGAGCAGCAGGGCGGCCAGGTTGGGCTGACCGAAGTCGGCGTTGGCGTCCGGCCCATACCCTTCGGGCCAGCCGAGGCCGATCTCCTCGAGGAACGTCACCAGGTAGCTGCTCCAGCCCTGCGCGACCACGGACGCACCGAGCACCATCTCCAGGATCAGGTCCCAGCCGATGATCCAGGCGAGCATCTCGCCGAGGGTGGCGTAGGAGAACGTGTACGCGGACCCCGACACCGGCACCGTCGAGGCGAACTCGGCGTAGCACAGCGCGGCCAGGCCGCAGCAGATCGCGGCGATGACGAAGGAGAAGACCACACCCGGGCCGGCGTACTCAGCCGCGGCTCTACCGGTCAGCGTGAAGATTCCCGCTCCGATGATGACGCCGATCCCGAAGACGGTCAGGTCAACCGAAGTGAGTCGCCTTTTGAGCTTGAACTCCGGGGTCTCGGCATCGGCAAGGGATTGCTCGATGGATTTGGTGCGCCAAACAGACATGAGGGATAGGAAACCATCTCGGCTGATGGACCGGAAAGGTCGGGGGTGTAATCCGTCACATCTCGCACCGGAAGCTGCTCGCCTCCGAGGCGGGTCCTCCGACGTACGCGGGCCAGGCCGGCCAATCGCACAGCGGCCGGGTCCGGGCGGCTCCGGCATTGCCGTCGGCGACCACCTGGTTCTGCCCGGGAGCGACGCCTCGTTCGGCCCACTTCTCCAGGGCCGTGAGGGAGTCGTACGAGGCGGAGAAGGCGACCGGGGCGAAGTTGGCGTGGTTGGCTCCGGGCACCAGATAGAACCGGGAGAACCCCTCGGTCGCCCGCTTGCCCATCAGCCGCTGGACGCGCTGGTAGTAGTCGATCGTGGAGCGGTGGCTGACCAGCTCGTCGGCGGCACCGTGGACCAGGATCAGCCTGCCGCCGGATCGGGCGAACGGGCGCAGGTCGGCGTCGTTGACGTCCTGGAGCGCGGTCAGCTCGCTGATCCGGCCCTGCCACTCCCCCGGGTCGGCCGGGTCGATCGCGAACGGGCTGATCTGCGGGTCGCGAGCGACGAAGTACTTGGCCCACTGGTTCCAGAACTGCATGCCGTAGCCGGCGGTCACCGGCATCGGGTCGGCCGGCGCGGCGGTGCCGAAGCCGAGGACCGGCGTCGACATGCGTGCTCCGGACAGCAGCGGGAACCCGGGGTAGCCCCACTCTCCGCTCGCCACCCGGTAGGGCAGCCGCCAGCTGCTGTCGGCCGCTACCACCGCATCCACCTGCTCACGCGAGAGGCAGGTGTCCCCCGGCGTCTCGCCCTCGCCGCACAACAGCGTCTCCGGGTCGAAGTCGCAGCCGGCCTCGTCGGAGATCACCCCGTCCGTGACCCCGTCGCCGCCGTCGCAGGCGGCCAGGACCCGCTGTGCGACGAGGTCCTGCTGCGCCTTCGACGGGAACGCGCCGGGCTTGCCGAACTCGTGGGTGATCCGGCCGAAGAAGAGGTCGAGGGTGGCGGCGTTCCAGGCCGGGTACGCGGAGATCACCCCGTCGAAGTCGCGCGGCCAGCGCTGCGCGACCGCCAGGGCCTCCCGGCCACCGGTCGAGCCGCCGGCGAAGTAGGCCGTGCCGGGCGCCCGACCGAACGCCTTCGAGATCACGTACGTGGCGGTGTCGTGCACCTTCTTGAGCGCGTCACCCGAGAAGTTGCGCACGGCTTCGTCGTTCTGGCCGAACCAGCCGTCCAGGCTGGCGATCGGGTGGCGGCTGGTGTCGGCCTGATGGCCGGAGTCGCTGGCGTAGGTGGCGTAGCCGCGGCCGAGCGGGGTGCGCTGGTCGACCGGCCCGAAGGGCACGTTCTGGGCGAGATTGGGGACGGTGCCGTTGTAGCCGCCACCGCCGAACATCATCGTCTTCCCGTTCCACCCCTGGGGCAGGGCCAGGCCCATCCGGATGTCCGGGGCGGCGGGGTCGACCGGGTGGATCGCGATGTCGGCGCGGCAGTAGGCCGGGAGCGCGGTCGGCCCGGTCCCGGAGGCCGGCATCGACCTCGTCGCGGTGACCTCGGCACCGGTGGTCGGCAGGCCGATGCGGTGGGCGGGGACCTTCAGCCCGACCAGCGACGAGCAGTCGGCGGTGCCCGTCGACGGCGCGGCGCTCGCGGGCACCTGGCCGACGATTAGGGCCGCGGCGGCGAGGGCGAGCGCGGAGCCGACGGTCAGGAATCTGCGTACGTGGGTGGGGGCCATTGCTCAAGGATCGCGACGCGGTGTGACCTGCGCCATGTGGCCGCCGCACACAACTCCTGTGCGCAAGATGTGGCCAGACTTGAGCCGGGCACTGGAGAGCCGGCATGGGGGCGAGCCACACAATGACGGGGCTCAGTGTGTCCCGAACCCCTATGGCGTACGTCTCACCACTTCCCTAGCGTCGCCCCTGTGACGAGCACCACATCGACCCCGAGGTGCGCACTACGGACCGAGGGTCTCACCAAGGACTTCCGCGGCTTCCGCGCAGTCAGCTCAGTCGACCTGGAGGTCGCCGAGGGCACCGTACACGCGCTCGTCGGCCCCAACGGCGCCGGCAAGACGACCCTGTTCAACCTGCTGACCGGGTTCCTCAAGCCCACCGGCGGACGGATCACGGTCTTCGGTGACGACGTCACCGGGATGGCACCGGAGCGGATCACCCGCCACGGGGTGGCCCGCTCCTTCCAGATCACCAGCCTCTTCGAGAACCTCACCCCGCGCGAGCACGTCGAGATCGCGCTCCAGGGACTGACCAACCAGGGGCTGAGGTTCTGGCGCTCGGAGAAGCTGCTCGGACGCCGCCGCGAGGAGGTCGACCGGCTGCTGGCCGAGGTCGGCCTCACCGAGCTGGCCGACAAGCCGACCGGGCTGATGGCGTACGGACAGAAGCGGGCGCTCGAGCTCGCTCTCGTCCTCGCTGTCGAGCCCCGCCTGTTGCTCCTCGACGAGCCGACGGCGGGGATGGGCATCGAGGACGTGGACCGCACCATCGAGCTCGTCCGGCGCATCGCCGAGGGCCGCACGGTCGTCTTCGTCGACCACAACATGCACGTCGTCGCCCACCTCGCCGACCGGGTCACCGTCCTGCAGCAGGGCTCGGTGCTCGCCGAAGGCCCCTACGACGAGGTCCGTGCGGACCCGCGGGTCATCACCGCCTACCTCGGAGAGGCTCACCGTGCTTGAGATAGAGAACCTGAGCGCCTGGTACGGAGAGGCGCAGGCCCTGCGCGAGGCCACCCTGAGCGTGGCCGAGGGCGAGGTCGTCACCCTCGTCGGCCGCAACGGCGCCGGCAAGACCACGCTCGTCCGCTGCCTGATGGGCCTCCACAAGCACCTGACCGGATCGATCCGGCTCGACGGCCGCGAGATCACCTCGCTGCCCGCGCACAAGCGGGCCCGCGCCGGGCTCGGTTGGGTGCAGGACGACCGCGGCATCTTCGCCAACCTGAGCGTGGAGGAGAACCTCCTGCTGCCGCCGAAGGTCTCCGAGTCGGCGTGGACGCTGGAGCAGGTCTACGACGCCTTCCCGGCTCTCGGCAGCCGTCGGCGAGCGGGCGGGACGACGCTCTCGGGCGGCGAGCAGCAGATGCTCGCCGTCGCCCGGGTGCTCCGCACCGGGGCCCGCCTGCTGCTGCTCGACGAGCCCTCCGAGGGGCTCGCCCCCGTCATCGTCGCCCAGATCGGCGACATCGTGCGGACCGCGAAGCAGTCCGGGATCGGCGTGCTCCTGATCGAGCAGAACGTACGTTTCGCCGCCACCGTCGCCGACCGCCACTACCTGCTCGCCCAGGGCCGCCTGGTCGAGAGCCTCGACAACGACGAGTTCGTCGAACGTCAGGACGAGCTACTCGAAGACCTCGGGATCTGACGTACGTCCGCAGAGATCGAGCACAGCCCTACCCCACGAGGAGAGACACGATGAACAAGCGACGCACAGCTGCGGGCGCCTCGATATTGATGGCAGGTGTCCTGGTCACCGCAGGCTGCGGTGCCGGCGGGCCGGCTGCTGCCGGAGGTGACTTCACCGACGACAAGGTGGTCCTCGCCCTGCTCAACGACGCCTCCGGTGTCTACAAGGACGTCTCCGGCCCCAACTCGAAGATCGCGATCCAGATGGCGATCGACGACTACCAGGAGAAGTACGGCGACGAGGCCGTCGTCGACGACATCGAGGTGACCTCGGCCGATCACCAGAACGAGCCGGACATCGCCAACACCAAGGCCCAGGAGCTCTACGACCGCGAGGGCGCCGACGTCATCCTCGACGTGCCGACCTCGTCGGCGGCGCTGGCCGTCGCGACGCAGGCGAAGAACAAGAAGAAGCTCTACATGAACATCGGCGCCGGCACGACCGAGCTGACCGGCGCGCAGTGCAACAAGTACACCTTCCACTACGCCTACGACACCTGGATGCTGGCCAACGGCACCGGCACCGTCGTCACCGAGGAAGGCGACAAGAACTGGCAGCTGATCTACCCCGACTACGCCTTCGGCCAGGACATGGTGAAGTCGTTCACCGGCGCCATCGAGGCGGGCGGCGGCACGGTCGCGGGCACGATCGCGACGCCGTTCCCGAACGACAACTTCGCGACGTACATCACCAAGGCGGGAGCCGCGAAACCGCAGGTCATCGGCACCATGCACGCCGGCGGCGACCTGATCAACCTGGTCAAGCAGTACAACGAGTCCGGGCTCAAGGACCAGGGCATCGACCTGGCCGTCGGGCTGATGTTCATCTCCGACATCCACTCGCTCGGCGTCGAGGCGTTCGAGGGCACGATCTTCACCGACGCCTGGTACTGGAACCTCGACGAGAAGTCCCGCGAGTGGGCCGACCGCTTCATGGAGGAGACCGGCGACCGGCCGACGTACGCCCACGCGGGCAACTACTCGGCGGCGACGCAGTACCTCGAGGCGGTCCAGGCGGCCGGCACCGACGACGCCGACAAGATCGTCGAGGAGCTCGAGGGCAAGAAGGTCGAGGACATGTTCCTGCGCAACGGTGAGATCCGCGCCGAGGACCACCGGGTCATCCACGACGCCTACCTGGCCCGGGTCAAGGGACCGGACGACGTCAAGGAGGACTGGGACTACGAGGAGATCATCAAGACGATCCCGGCCGAGGAGGCGTTCCGCCCGGCAGCTGAGTCCGGCTGCTCGATGTAGGCGCGAGGTCTAGAGGGATTGGTATGAACGCGGTTCTGCAGTACACCGTCCAAGGGCTCGCGGCCGGCAGCTTCTACGCGCTGGCCGCGCTCGGCCTGGCCGTCATCTTCGGGGTGCTGGGCGTGGTCAACTTCGCCCACGGCGCCTTCTACATGCTGGGAGCGGTCGCCGCCGCG
This sequence comes from Nocardioides sp. NPDC127514, assembly GCF_040302125.1. Classification (NCBI taxonomy): domain Bacteria; kingdom Bacillati; phylum Actinomycetota; class Actinomycetes; order Propionibacteriales; family Nocardioidaceae; genus Nocardioides; species Nocardioides sp. NPDC127514. The sequence goes on from NZ_JBEORF010000006.1 coordinate 108,661, forward strand.
GTGCTCCTGGACACCGTCGGGATGAGCCTGTGGCTGGCGCTGATCGTGGTGCCGCTGCTGATGCTGGTCTTCGGGATGCTGGTCGAGCGGCTGCTGGTGCAGTGGCTGCTGCCGCTCGACCCGCTCTACAACCTGCTGCTCACCTTCGGGCTGACCCTGCTGCTGGTCGACCTCGTCAAGCGCCGCTACGGGGTCTCGGGGTTGCCCTACGAGCGCCCCGAGGCGCTGACCGGGCGGGTGCAGGTGGGTGGCGTCGGGCTGCCGGTCTACCAGCTCTTCGTGATCGGTGTCGCGCTGCTCGTCTGCCTCGGCGTCTGGCTGCTGATGACGCGTACGCGGGTGGGCATGATCGTCCGCGCCGCGACCGAGCGACCCGAGCTCGCCGGTGCGCTCGGCATCAACGTCGGGCGCTGGGTGACGCCGGTGTTCGGCTTCGGGGTCGCGCTCGCCGGACTGGCCGGGGTGCTGGCGGCACCGTTCCGGGCGATCACCGCCGAGATGGGCAGCGACTTCATCATCATCCTGTTCGCTGTCGTGGTGATCGGCGGGCTCGGCTCGATCGTGGGCGCCGTCGTCGGCGGGTTCCTGGTCGGGCTCGTGGAGGCCTTCGGGCAGGCGTACGCACCGACGTTCGCGCAGGTGCTCATCTTCGTGCTGATGGCCGTCGTCGTCCTGGCCCGGCCGGCCGGGCTCTTCGGCCGAGAGGAGGCAACCGCATGACCCTTCGACAAGCTCAGGACACCGCATCCATCGCTACGGCCGGTGCGAGCGTCACCGAGCAGCATGCGGCGATAGCGGGCGCGCGCCCGTGGCAGCGACTGGTCCTGCTGGCCGTGGGGCTGGTGGTGGCGCTGGCGCTGCCGTGGTTCGTCTACCCGCCGGTGGCGATGGACATCGCCGCGTGGGCTCTCTTCGCGGTCGCCCTCGACCTCCTGCTGGGCTACTGCGGGCTGCTCTCGTTCGGCCACGCCGCGTTCTGGGGCGGGTCCGCCTATGCCACGGGACTGATCGCGATCCACCTCGGCGTGCCGTTCCCCGTGGCGGTCCTGGGTGGGGCGCTCTTCGCGATGCTGCTGGCGGTGCCGATCGGCTACCTGTCGGTGAAGCGGTCGGGGATCTACTTCGCGATGGTCACCCTCGCCTTCGCACAGATGCTCTTCTTCATCGCCAACCAGGCCTCATCGCTCACCGGCGGCGAGAACGGGCTCCAAGGCGTGCCGCGATCGTTCTTCGGGATCGAGGCCGTCGAGACCGACTCGTTCTTCTTCTACTACGCCGCGCTGCCGATCATCCTGCTCGGGATGTGGGCCGCCTGGCGGATCGTCCACTCCCCCTTCGGGCGGGTGCTGGTCGCGATCCGTGACAACGCACCTCGGGCCAGGGCACTCGGCTACGACGTCGAGCGCTACAAGCTGATCGTCTTCGTGCTCTCGGCCGGGCTCTCGGGGCTCGCCGGCGGCGTCTTCGCCGTCTCGCACGGCTTCGTGGCGCTGCCCGAGCTGCACTGGGCTACCTCCGGCGAGGTCGTGCTGATGACCGTGCTCGGCGGGATCGGCACCCTGTGGGGCGGCGTCATCGGCGCCGGGCTGATCGTGATGCTCGCCGACTACCTGGCCTCGTCCGGATTCGACGGGATCGGGATCGTCACCGGCGCCGTGTTCGTCACCGTGGTGCTGCTCTTCCGTCGCGGGATCTGGGGCACCGCCCGCCACCTCTGGCTGACCCGTCGTCGTTCCTGAGCTCGCTCTAGGCGACCAGCTGATGGAGCCGGAGCGCCAGCTGCACCTCGAGTTGGCGCTCCGGCTCCTGCCAGCCCTTGCCCAGCAGCCGGGTGACCCGCTCCAGACGCTGTGTGACCGTGTTGACGTGCACATGCAGCGCGCCGGCGGTGCGGGTGAGGTTGCGGTCGGCGGCGAAGTAGGCCCGCAGGGTCTCCACCAGCTTCGACCCCTTCGCGTCGTCGTAGTCGATCACCGGACCCAGCCGCGAGGTGACGTACGTCGCCGGGTGGCCGTCGGAGCCGAGCAGCAGCCCCACGAAGCCGAGGTCCTCGGCGGTGACCACCTGGCCCTCACGCCCCAGCGTCATCGCGGCCGCCAGACAGCGGCGAGCCTCGTCGTAGCCCTTCACCACCGCGTCGGGACTGCTCAGCGGCCCCGGCACCGGGCCGGCAGCGCCGACCGTCACCGGGGCGCCGGCGGACAGTCGCAGTCCCTCGACCACCAGCTCGCCGGCGGCGCGGGCGTCGCAGTCGGGGAAGATCAGCACGACCTGCCCCTGCCGCACCGCCGCGAACCCGTCGTGGGTGGCGGCGACGAACGTCGCCGCCTGACCGACCCGGGCCCGGTCGCCGGGGACGTTCGCCACCACGACGGCATAGTCCCGGGACAGGTCCGCTTGCAGCAGCCGGCCCCGCTCGCGCAGCGTGTCCGGGTCCGGGGTGGTGCCGGAGAGGAGCTCGTCGAGGAGCTCGCCGCGTACGCGTCCCTCGGCCTCGGCGACGCTGCGCCGGAAGAGCAGCAACAGCGCGGTGACCAGCGCCGCCCGCTCCAGGATCCGCTGGTCGCCGTCGTCCAGGTCCCCGTCCTCGCGGTCGACCTCACGCGGGCCGAGGAGCATCGAGCCGAGCTGCTCGGCGCCGGCAAGCACCGGGGTGGCGTAGATGTCGCCGCTGCCGGCGGTACGGCTCAGGTCGAGGCTGCGCCGGGTCACGGCGGCCTCGTAGTCGGAGACGGGCTGGTCCGGGGCGCTGCTGGCGATGGTCTCGCCGCTCAGGTCCAGCACCACCACCCGGGCGCCGAGGACCTCGGCGACGCTGCGTACGACGTCGTCCACGCCGCCGCCCTCGACGACGATCCGGGTGAGCCGGTCATGGGCGTCCGCGGCGCGCTCGACCGCCTCGTTGCGTGCCTGCAGCTTGCGGGTGGTGACCTCGAGCTCGGCGACCGCGGCACGGGTCTCCTCCAGCAGCCGGGCCTTGTCCACGGCGATCGCGGCGTGAGCCGCCAGGGAGACGAGCAGCGCGCTCGCCTCGTCGCCGAAGGGACGTACGGTGCGGTTGGCGGCGAAGAGGACGCCGATGACCTGGGTGCCGAGCAGGAGGGGTACGCCGATGATCGCGCGGATGCCCTCGCCGCTGACCGCGCCATCGATGTCGGGAGCGTGCCGGAACCGCTCGTCGGGGATGTAGTCGGCTGTCGAGTAGGGCTTCATGGTCTGGGCGACGAGGCCGCCGAGCCCGATGCCGTAGGGTATCCGGGTCGAGCGGAAGGCCGCGGTCAGGATGCCCTCGGTCACGCGCATGTACTCACCACGACGCTCGTCGTTGAGGGTCAGATAGGCGACGTCGCTGTTGAGCAACTGCCTCGCCCGGGTCACGATCGCCTGCAGCACCGCCTCCAGGTTGGTCAGCATCGCCAGGTCGTTGGCCGACTCGAACAGCGCCCCCAGCTCGCCCTCGCGCCGGCGGCGCGCCTCCAGAGTCGCCCTGACCTGCAGCGCGAGCCTCTTGGCGTAGTCGATCCGCTCCTGCTCCCCGGCGGTCGCCCCCGCTGCTCGCGCGGCCTGCGACGGTCCCTCGAAGTCGGCCTCCGCGGCATCCCCGGCCAGCAGCTCCAGGAACGCGACCACATCGACCGTCATGTGACCGAAGTTACACTTCTACGCGCGCACCGACATAGGGGATCACCACATAGTTGCCCGGGATCAGGTATGGGTCTTCGCCAGGTCCTCCACGGTGGTGACCGGACGCTCGCAGACGAACCCCCGACAGACGTACGCCGCCGCCCTCCCACCCACAGGAGTGCGGCTGCTCAGCAGCGGGATGTCGTCGCGCGCCTCGTCGGCGACGACCACCACCGCACCCGGCTTGCGCCGGGCCGCGGCCTCGAGAGCGTCGCGGTCGGGACCCGGCGGTCCGACGACCGCGATCTCGAGCGGACCGTCAGCCATCGTCGCCGCGGCCGCCAGCGACCAGCCCGCGAACCGGGGCGCCTTGGCCATCAGGTTGCTCGTGGCCGCGAGCGCCTCCTCGGCGGCCGTGCGGTAGCGGCCCTCTCCGGTGAGCGCGTGGGCGATGACGAGCGCATGGACCATCGAGCTGGCGCCGCTGGGGCTGGCGTTGTCGGAGGGGTCCCGGGGCCGGGTGACCAGGGCCTCCGCGTCGTCGGCGGTGTCGTAGAAGCCGCCGTCCTCCGCGCGGAAGTGGGTCAGTGCGGTGTGGAGCAGTGCCGTCGCCCGGTCGAGCCAGGTGCTGTCGCCGGTCGCCTGGGTCAGCGCCAGGAACCCCGACGCGACGCATCCGTAGTCCTCCAGCACTCCCGCGTGGGCGCCGGCCACGCCGTCGCGGCTGACGCGGAGCAGGCGGACCGACGCTTCGCTGGTCGAGCCGCCGGAGCCGCTAGGCGGAGGCGTGTCGAGACCAACACGGTGCGTTCGCCACAGCAACTCGCCCGCCGAGACCGCGGCGTCGACGTAGCGCCGCTCCCCCAGCAGCAGTCCAGCGTCGACCAGACCGCTGATCGCCAGCCCGTTCCAGGCCGCGACGACCTTGTCGTCGCGGGCCGGGCGTACCCGCTCCGCGCGCGCCGCCAGCAGCCGCGCCTTGACCGACTCGAGCCGCTCGGCGTCCTCGGGTCGGTGCCGCAGCTGCAGGGTCGAGGCTCCTTCCTCGAAGGTGCCGGCCTCGGTCACCTCGAAGACCTCGGCGGCCCAGGCTCCGTCGTCGGCACCGAGGACGTCGACGAGCTCGCCCGGGCTCCAGACGTAGAACTTTCCCTCGACCCCCTCGCTGTCGGCGTCGAGCGCGGAGGCGAACCCGCCCTCGGCGGTGCCGAGCTCGCGGATCATCCAGTCGGCGCTCTCCCGCGCGACCCGGTCGCCGAGCTCGGTGCCGAGGCGGGCGTAGAGGCCGATCAGCTGGGCGTTGTCGTAGAGCATCTTCTCGAAGTGCGGAACGACCCAGCCGCGGTCGACGGCATAGCGGGCGAACCCACCCCCGATCTGGTCGTAGATCCCGCCGCCGGCCATCGCGGCCACGGTCCGCGAGAGCATGTGCGAGACCCGCGAGTCCGCCCCGGGCGCCCCGGCCGCTCGCCGCAGGAACTCCAGCACCATCGACGGCGGGAACTTCGGAGCGCCCCCGAACCCTCCCGCCATCGGGTCGAACTCCCCGGCCAGCGTCTCGACCGCGGCATCGACGTCCACCTGCCAGCTGCCCGCGGACCCGGCCGCCCCGGAGATGTTGGCTAGGTGCTGACGTACGTTCTCCGCCACCGCCCCGATCTCCGAGCGCCGCTGCGTCCACGCCTCCGAGAGCGCCTGCAGCACCTGCGTGAACGCCGGCTGTCCGTGCCTCGGCATGTCCGGGAAGTAGGTGCCGGCGAAGAACGGGTTGCCGTCGTGGTCGAGCACCACCGTCATCGGCCACCCGCCCGACCCGGTCATCGCCGTCGTCGCCGCCATGTAGACCGCGTCCACATCCGGCCGCTCCTCCCGGTCGACCTTGATGTTGACGAAGTGCTTGTTCATGTACGCCGCGGTCGTCGCGTCCTCGAACGACTCGTGCGCCATCACGTGGCACCAGTGGCAGGCGGCGTACCCAACCGAGAGCAGGACAGGTACGTCCCGCCGCCGCGCCTCCTCCAACGCCTCTGCCCCCCACTCCCACCAGTCGACCGGGTTTTGAGCATGCTGGAGCAGGTACGGCGAGGTCGCAGAGGCAAGTCGGTTGGCCACACCCCCAGCCTTGCACGCATGGGACAAGTATCGGTCGGTGTCGTCTTCCCACGAGCTGCGTCGCGACCGCACACGGGCACGGTCGCGACGCCGGTGAACCTACTGTGTTGCGACGAGACCGACTCCAAGGCGGGAGACATCGTCGGTCTGGTCGATGTGGTCTGCCGGAACGATCGTCGAGGTGATCGCGGTCCAGCATCCGGGGCAGCAGAGCTGGCGGAAGACGATCTGATCGTCCACGTAGTGCCCTGGGTCGGAGGTGACCTGGGGCCCGGCGTCGGTCGATGGCCCGTCGTAGATCGCGAGGCCGAGCGACACGTCGCGGGTGACGTCGGCCAGGCCGAGACCGCAGTGTGCACAGCCGACCGTGTCGCCGGCGATGACGAGGTTGTCGTCGATGCGACGCGCTCGGGTCGTGTCGAGCGTCCCGCGGTCGCGGGGCTCTGTCCTCGATCGCTGCCGTCGCTCGTCACGCAGCTCCGCTCGCCGGGTCGTGGTTGCCGCTTGGTCGACCTCGCCATTGGCGAGAACGACGCCGTAGACGGTGGTGGCGGCGGCGGGGCTGACCTTGTCCTCGACGACGTCGTGGAGGACAGCGTGCGGGTCGCGCAGCAGAGGATCGCCGTATCCACCGCCGCCCTGCCAGTTCATGTAGAGCACCTCGCCCGGCGCGAGGTAGGACTGCGCATAGCAGTTCCCGATCTCGACATCGCCGCCGAAGTCATCCAAGGACTGGGGGATGCGGCCCTCGGCGAGAATCTGTCCGATGTCGACCTGGCGGGCGACGGCATCGAGACCGGTGTTGCCCGGATAGCCGCCCGCGAGGCCGTTGTTCTGCGATACCGCCTTGCCCGCCGAGGCGAGCACGAGACCCGCCGGCTGTGAGGACCCGTGGAGGGTGACAGCCAGCGAGGCGCTCACTCCCCCGCGCTGGCGCCCCGGGCCACCGGAGTCGGGTTCCTCGCGTCGCCACAGGGTGAGCAGTGGGTAGAGGAACTCGGTCATCTCGACGTCGGGGATGCGGCCCATCGGGATGCAGAACAGCCCGCCGGTGTCCATGCCGTCCATCTCGGGGCGGGCACCGAATCCACCGGCCATCGGTTCCATCATCACGTTGAGGAACGGCATCGGTACGTCACCGCGTTCGTCGAGACCCGCGACGACGGCAGTGTCCCACGTGCCACAGCAGGCGGCCTGGACGCTCTTGCCGATGTCGGCGGAGCGGTCGAGCATCTGAGACAGGCACTGGGCAACCAGGGTGCCGGTCAACCACGCTGGTCCGATCGGGCCGCGGCTGACGGCGGCGGGATAGGTGGCGTTGTTGATCGTTCCTTCCTCCGACACCAGGTCGAAGCAGCGCATCAGTCCGCCTGCAGACCAAGGGATGTCGTTGGCGAGGATCGGGAGGAGGGCGAGCATCACTCCGCCACGCATGCCTGCGTAGGTGCAGTTGATCATGCCTGCCTGCGGGTCGGTCCCGGTGAAGTCGAAGGTCAGGTGGTCGTCCCGCTTTGTCATGGCCACGGTGATCTTGTGCACACCGCGGTCACCCTCGTGGGACTGGTCCTGGTAGCCGGTGGCCTCCCAGGTGCCGTCGGGCAGGTCGCTGAGCTTGGTGCGCATCCGGCCCTCGGCGTCTGCCATCATCCGCTTCATGACGGCCTTGACGGTGTCCGCGCCGTACTGGGCGATGACCTCCTCGAGCCGCTTGCGGCCGACCGTGTTCGATCCGACCTTGGCGCGCAGGTCGAGGTTGACCAGCATCGGCACCCTCGAACGGCGGATCCACACGTCGACGACGTCGTCCTGCAGGTCGAAGTCCTTGACCACCTTGATCGGTGGTGTCGGCAGGGCCTCGGAGAACACGTCCTGCGCCGCAGGGCTGAAGGAGCCGAGCCCGACACCACCGAGGTCGGGTTCGTGGCAGATGGCGCTGGTCCAGGCGAAGAGCTTGCCGTCGTGGAAGACGGGCTGGAAGACGATCACGTCGTTCTGGTGGAGTCCGCCGCCGACCCAGGGGTCGTTGCAGAGGAACATGTCGCCCTCGCGGATGCCGGGGTTGTGCGATCGGTTGCGCAGCGTCCAGTAGATCGCCAGGTCGACGGCACCGGCGAGCATCGTGTTGTAGAGCCCTACCTGAACCTCCTGGCCGAGCTCGTCGCAGATGGCGAAGTCGAAGTCGTTGGCATCGGTGACGATCGGCGACCCGGACATGCGCTTGAGCGCTTCGCCCATCTCCTCGGTCACTGACCAAAGGCGGTGCCGGACGACCTCGTACGTCAGGGGGTCCAGGTCATCGATCTGAGCCTGGCTGACGGAATGGACCTTCAAGGAGTCCGGCAGGCCTGCCGCGATCTCGTCGAGGTCCGTGGGACGGCTGGAGAAGTGCTCCGAGCCGGGAATCTGCATCGTCATGTCAATTCCTCTTAGTTCCTGGTGATGATGGTCAGGTTGCCGAGGTGGTCGACCGTGCCGGTCATCTCCGGCGGTACGACGACGGTGGTCGTGGGGACCTCGATGATCGCCGGCCCGACGATCCGGTGGCCCGCACGCAGCTCGCGGTAGTCGTAGACCGGGGTGTCGACGTACCCCACGCGCGGGTCGAGGCAGACCTTGCGGGTCGCGTGGAGCGCGACGGACGGGTCGGGTTCGGCTGCGGAGTCCACCTTCGGCAGGGCAGGTGAGAACGGCAGGACGCCGGTGCCGCGGACGCGGAAGGTGATCGCTTGGACGCCGGCAGCGCTGAAGCCGGTGCCTTCGCCGAAGAGTTCGGCGTAGCGCTGCTCGAAGTCGGCCATCACCTGGGTCATCGCCGCCGCGTCCAGCGCGCCGGCCGGAACCTCGACGGCGACCTCGGCGAGCTGCGCGGTGTAGCGCAGGTCGAGGGACCGGACCAGCTCGATCCGCTCGAAGTCGAGGCCTTGCCGTTCCAGTGCGGCCTTGACCTGGTGCTCCAGCGAGGTGAAGTTCTCCATCGCGCGGGCCGGGTCGAGCGGCATCTGCCCCGGGTCGGAGAGCTCGGAAGCAAGCACGATGTCGGAGGAGGCGAGGCCGTAGGCGGAGAACGCGGAGGCCACGGGGCCGAGCGGCACGATGCACTCCTTGACACCGACCTCGGCAGCGTAGAAGCCGCAGTACGCGGGACCTGCACCACCGAAGGCGTAGAGAACGAAGTCGCGCGGATCATGGCCGGTCTCGACCACTGTCTTGCGCAGCAGGTCGCCGGTCTGTGCGTTCTGGATCGCATAGATCGCGGCAGCGGCGTCCTCGATGCTGAGGCCCAGTGGCTCGGCGATCTTCACGCGGATGGCTTCACGCGCTGCCTCGACGTTGAGCGCCTTTCGCCCGCCCAGCAGGCCGGCCTCCGGGAGGATCCCCAGCACGAGGTTGGCGTCGGTGTTGGTGGGCTCGGTGCCACCGGAGTCGTAGCACGCGGGTCCAGGCACCGACTGCGCGCTGCGCGGACCGACCTGCAGGTTGCCGCCCTTGTCGAGCCAGGCGATGGCGCCTCCACCGGACCCGATGGCGTGGACCTCGAGGGTCGGCACGTTGATCGGATGGTGGTTGATGATCGTGCTGCTGGTCCGCACCGGTTCACCGTCGACGACCAGACCAACGAGGAAGGTGGTCCCACCGACGTCGGTGGAGATGATGTTGCGGTGTCCCAGCTGCTCGCCGAGCGAGACAGCACCGACCACGCCACCGGTGAGCACCGAGCCCACCGTGCTGATGGCCGTCGCGGGTGCTTCCGCGGCGGCGATGGCGCCACCATTGCTCTGCATGACGAGGAGCGGGCCGACGAGGCCGTGCTCGCGGAGCCGACCCTCGAGCGAGCCGAGGTAGTCGCGCAGGCCCGGGCCGATCTGGGCGCTCATCACTGTGGTGGAGCTGCGGGCGAACTCCCGGATCCGGGGGCTCACCTCAGAGGAGAGGGAGACGAACATGTCCGGGTCGATCTCGTGGACGATCTCGCGGATCCGCTGCTCGTGGGCCGGATTCTTGAAGGACCACAGAAGGGAGACGGCGATCGCCTTGACGTCGGCATCCAGGAGCTTGCGGACGGAGGTACGCACCGACTCCTCGTCCAACGGAACGATGACCGCTCCGTCGCGGTCGATGCGCTCGATGACCTCCAGTGCGTGCCGCTTGGGCAGAAGGCCGTGGTCCTTGCTCTGCCCCAACACGTTCTGGAGCTGGTCGGGTGATCCGCCGAGGTAGCGGCCCTCGACGTTCATGATGAAGATCGAGTCGCGGTGCCCTGCAGTTGTCAGGAAGCCGACTGGAGGCACGTTGCCCGTCACCAGCGCGTTCAGCGACGACGTGGTGCCGTGGGCGATGTGGTGCGTGTCGGCCAGCATCTGCTCCACCGGCATGCCGAGCTGCTCGGCCAGCACCCCCAACACGTCCATGACGCCTTGGGAGTAGTCGGGCGGCGTCGACGGCGCCTTCGCCGCGACGATGTTCCCTGTGTCGTCGTCGAGCACGGCGTCCGTGAAGGTTCCGCCGACGTCGACACCGATGACGTAAGCCATGAGCATCCTCGTTTCGTTGTGTCCGTAGTCACAGACGCTAGAACGCTTCGACAGTAACGTCAATAGGTTGACGCATGCGTAAATCAGAAGCTGCTTGTCGCCGCTCGTTCTGGTCGGTCGCGACAACGCGTCGGGCCCCGCGTTGTCGCGGGGGCCCGACGAGAGGTGGTGAGACCTGACTGCTCAGCCGCCGAGCAGGTCCTCGAGGTGGTCGAGATCGCGGCGGATCAGTCGCAGGACGTCACGCGGCTCCGCGCGAGTGGTGGCGCTGCCGTCAGGGTTGACGAGCGACGCCACTGCCATGTCGGCCAGTTGCTCGCAGATCAAGTCGAGGTCGTTGCGCTCGTCGGGGTGATACCACCAGGCGACCCAGTTGTTCATACCCAGCAGGCCGAGCGCGGCCACCCGCGGGTCGACAGGCCGAAACACGCCCTGCGCAACCCCGTCCTCGATGACCCCGGCCATCGCCTTCAGCACGGCGCGACGACCGGCCGTATGCGTGGTGGCGATGCCCTCAGGGAGGTCGGCCTCGGACCGGATCAGGAGCTGGAACCGCGATGCGCTCTCCGCCTGGCGGCGCACACTCATGGCGACGATCTCGTGCACCTTGCGGGCGGCATCGATGTCGTCGCGGTCAGCTATCGCCTGGATGCCAGCCGCGGAGTCCTGAGTGATCTCAGCGACCAGCTTCGCCAGGAGCTCGTCCTTGCTGCTCACGTAATGGTAGAGCGCCGGCCGAGTCAGCCCGACGGCGTCGGCGATGTCCTGGAAGCTGGTCCCAGCGAAGCCACGTTCCGCGAACAAGCGGGTGGCGTGATCGTAGATCTCCTGCTCGACCAAGCCGCGACGGACACCGGGTCGTGCCGGATCGGCATCCTTGACGGCCTTGGTCTTCGTGCGGGGTTTGCTGGTGCTCATGACGTGGATGTTATCGATTTTACGGTCATGTCAAGCAGAGTGGCGCGTCATCGCAGCTCGAAGAGTCCGGCTGCACCCATGCCGCCGCCGACACACATGCTGACGACGACGTACCGCGCTTCACGGCGTCGCCCCTCCAGGAGCGCATGGCCGACCATGCGGGCACCGCTCATGCCGTACGGGTGCCCGATGGCGATGGCTCCCCCGTTGACGTTGTATCTGTCAGGGTCGATTCCGAGGCGGTCCCGGCAGTAGACCGCCTGGGAGGCGAAGGCCTCGTTGAGCTCCCACAGGTCGATGTCATCGATGCTCAGGCCGTGTTGGCGCAGCAGTCGCGGGATCGCGAAGATCGGACCGATCCCCATCTCGTCCGGCTCGCATCCGGCCACTGCCATCCCACGGTAGACCCCCAGTGGTTCGATGCCGCGCCGAGCGGCCTCGCCACCCTCCATGAGGACGACCGCAGCAGCCCCGTCCGACAGTTGCGACGCATTCCCTGCGGTGATCGTCGCGGCATGCCCTGGACGGTCAGGGAGTACGGTCGGCAGGCCGCGGAGGCCCTCGATCGTCGTCGACGGGCGGTTGCCCTCATCGGCCTCGATGCGGAACGGGACGATCTCGTCGTCGAACAGACCTGCAGCCTGCGCCGCGGCCGTACGCCGCTGTGACTCGAGGGCATAATGGTCCTGCCTCTCCCGCGTGATGCGGTAGCGGTCCGCGACCGTCTCGGCCGTCTCCAGCATGCTCACGTAGATCGCATGCCCTCGCTCCGCGAGCCAGGCGTCCCGTGCGCGGTAGGTGTTGCGGTGTTCGTTCTGCACCAACGAGATCGACTCGACGCCGCCTCCGACCGTCACCTGCATGCCGTCGACGACGATCTGCTTCGCAGCGGTCGCGATCGCCATCATGCCCGAGGCGCACTGCCGGTCCAGGCTCATCCCTGGAACGCTGGTCGGAAGTCCCGCTCGAAGGGCGGCCTGCCGGGCGACGTTGTAGCTGGACGTACCTTCCTGCATGGCGCAACCCAGGACGACGTCCTCCACCTCACCGCCCTCGACCGACGTGCGGCCAAGGGCGGCGGCGATGGCGTGCGCCGCCATCCCCGGCGCAGAGACTCCGCTCAGCGCGCCCCGGTATGCCTTTCCGATCGGCGTCCGCGCGGTGCCGACGATGACAGCCTCACGCATGGGTACCAGTCCCCGAGGCCGGGCTGGTGCGCTTGGCGCCGGGGATGGCGAGAATGACCAGGCAGCCGACGAGCGCAGGCGCCGCGTACGCGTAGAACTGGCCGGAGGCGGGTAGTCCGGTCGCCAGCAGATAGCCGCCATAGATGGGTCCCAGGACCCCGCCCAGGCGGCCAGCCCCCAGGGACAGGCCGAGCGCCGTCGCCCGGCTGTCGGTCGGATACGAGCTTCCGACATAGGTGTTGATCAAGATCTGGGTTCCGGTGGTGCCCACTCCCGCCACAGCGACAAGGAGATAGACGACAGCGGTCGGCGGATGCAGTGCGAGCAGGGAGAGCGACCCCGCGGCAGCGAGGAACGCCGCGGCGACAACCGGCTTCGAGCCGAGTCGATCGGCCAGGGGCGAGGCGGCCAGGGTTCCGAAGACGGCACCGAGGTTGAGCACGAGGAGAAAGGACAGCGCCGAACCCAGGCCGTAGCCCGCCTTCACCATGAGCGCCGGCAGCCACGCGTTCGCGCCGAACAGCACCAGGAGACACAGGAACGTCGCCACCCAGAAGAGCAGCGTGGTCGCCAGCAGTTCCTTGCCGAAGATGGTGCGCACCTGCGCCCGTCGTCCGGTCGCATCCCCAGCGGCCACGGGGGCAGCCGAGGCGTCGATGCCCTCGATGTCGACGTCGAGGCCATGGCGCTCGATCACCGCACGAGCCTCACCGGCGCGGCCCCGAGCCCGAAGGTACTCAACCGATTCAGGAAGGTGGCGAAGCAGGAGAGGCAGCACGATGATCAGCGGCACCAACCCGACGGCGAACATCACCCGGAAGCCGTAGGCGGGGACGAGGACGATGGCGAGCAGGCCCGCGAAGACGCCGCCGATACCGACGCCGGCGAAGGCGACGGCCGTATTGAAGCTTCGCCGGTGTCTCGGCGAGTACTCGACGATGAGCGCGACGACAGTTGGCATGAGTCCGCCGGCTCCGAGGCCGACGACGAACCGGAAGAACCCGAACTGGCCAGGGCTTCCGGCGACGGCACACAACCCCATCGCGACAGAGAACACGGTCACGCTCAGGACCATGGTCCTGCGGCGTCCGATCCTGTCCGTCAGGGCCCCCGATCCCAGAGCACCCACCAGCATGCCGAAGACGGCGAGAGATCCGAGGAAGCCAGCTCGTTCAGGGGTGAGATCCCAGGCCTGATAGCTCAGCAGGCTCGGAACCACCGTGCCGTACATGATCAGGTCGTAGCCCTCGAGGGCAAGCGCAGCGAAACTCAGCGCGAGAACGGCCCTGGGGGTTCGCCGAACGTTGAGCCCGGCTCCAGTCGCGGTCGTAGGTGTCTGCATGTCGAACTCCTTGGTGTCGACGCAGACCGTAGATCGACTCGACATCTTCGTCAATAGTTTGACTCGCGCGTCAAGAGCCCAGATCACGACGAATTGACGCTTGCGTTGACTTTTCGTCACATGCGTTGAAAGATGGACGGAGACGAAAGGACCCCCATGAACCACGTACGAATCGGCTTGGTCGTCCCGAGCTCCAACGTGACGGTCGAGACGGAAATGCCGGCCATCCTGAACCGCCACCCGCTGGCGAGCTTCTCGTTCCACGCCAGCCGCATGCGGATGGCGAAGGTCTCCCCCGAGCAGCTCGCCGCGATGAACGCGCAGCGCGAGCGTTGCATCCTCGAGCTGGGTGACGCTTCTCCCGACGTCATTCTCTATGCCTGCCTGGTCGCCCTGATGTCTGTCGGGCCGGGAGAGCACCAGCGGGTCGAGGGTCTCGTGGCCGAGCAGCTCGCGACCGGCGGTGCCGATGCGCGCGTGCGCTCGAGCGCAGGGGCCTTGGTCGAAGGGCTCCAAGCGCTGTCGGCGCGGCGCATCGCGCTGGTCACCCCTTACATGAAGCCGCTGGCGGAGAAGGTCGTGGCCTACCTCGAGGCCGAAGGCTTCGAAGTGTCCGATTGGCGTGCGCTCGAGGTCGAGGACAACCGCGAGGTCGGCTGCATCCCCGGTGATCGGGTCTTGGAGGCGGCCCGGAGCCTCGATCTGACTGAGGTCGACGCACTCGTCATCTCCGCCTGTGTCCAGATGCCGTCGCTCCCCCTCGTCGAGGTGGCCGAGCAAGAGCTGGGCGTGCCGGTGCTGTCCGCCGCGACGGCTGGCGCCTTCAGCATCCTGCGGGCTGCCGGACTGTCGGTGGACATCCCCGGCGCCGGTTCCCTGCTGCGCACCGACAACTTGCAGCCCACCACCTGAACCCACGACCAACGGCGAAAGGAATCCGATGAGCTCGCTCTCCGACCAGCACCTGGTCCGTGGCGTCGACCACGCCGCCTTCCCCACCTTCGACCCCGTCGGCACGGTGCGCTTCTACCGGGACACCTTGGGTTTCCCGGTCGTGCACTCGATCTGTGCCGCCGGCTGGGGCCCTGATGACCACCCGGACTTCATCCACTTCTTCTTCGACATCGGCAACGATGACCGAATCGCCTTCTTCTACTACTTCGGCCTGCCTGCGCCCGAGGTGACGAAAGGCGACGTGTACGCCCAGTTCGGAGAAGGGACGCCGGAGTGGTTCGTCCGCTCGCGCCACCTCGCGATCCACGTCGACAGCGAGGACCACCTGCTGGAGTACCGCAAGCGGCTCGATGCGAGCCAGTGGCCCGTCGAGATGCAGATCCAGCACGAGACGATCGAGTCGATCTACACCCATGACCCCAACGGCTACATGGTCGAGATCACCCGTGCACTGCGCCCGGTCACCCCGCAGGAGGACCTTGACGCCAACCTGACCATCGACGCCCTCGTCGACATCGCCCAGCGTCCCGGCGCCGGCATGGACGACCTGCTCGTACGCAAAGCGGAGCTGATCGTCGAGCGCGCCGAGGCATGGCAGGAGCATCAGAAGGCGTTCGTCGAGGACGTACGCCCAGACCAGGTCGCCGGACCGGAAGGGCCGGTGGCGCGATGACCCACCGCCTCTTCGTGCTCGATGTTCCCGAGAACACCGCGATCGCCGCCGTAGCCGAGAAGGTGCCCGGGGTGGAGGTCGACAAGCTCGGTCCGTACTTCGTCATCGCGTCCGAGGACCCCGTCGTGATCGATCGCCGGGCAACCGGCGCACGGCACGCCGTCTGGTACAGCTGCGTCGCCGGCCTCGAGGGCTGCCGCATCACCCAGTGGGACAAGGACGCGCTCCGGATGGAGCGTCGATGACCGGCCCCCGAGCGGATCACGCAGGCACGGCCACGCGGCTCGGCTCCGGCCGCTACGTCGACACGATCGACGCGCCCGACGGAGCGGCGACCTCGGTCCATGAGCTCGTCACGGCTGATGACGCCAAGGTCACCGGCCTGCTGCGGGTGCCTGCAGGCGCGCAGACCGTCGTGACGATCATGCACCCGCGGCAGGACGTCACCCACCACTCGCTCGTGCCGTACCTCCTCCGCTCGGGATACGCGGTGTGGACCCAGGGTTCGCGGTCGCCCAACAACGACCTCACCCTCATCCACGAGCAGGCGATCCTCGACTTCGCAGCCGGGCACTCGTTCCTGCGGTCGCGGGGCCTCGGCGTGGTGTCTCTGGGCCACTCGGGCGGAGGCACACTCGCTGCCTTCTACTGTCAACAGGCCCGTCTCGATCCGGCGCAGCGACTCGCCACGGCCCCATCGGGACGCCCGGTTGCACTGCGCAGCGCCGACATGCCGCTACCGGACGGCGTGGTCTTCCTGGCGCCGCATCCGGGCCAGGGGGCCCTGCTCCGGCGCGTCATCGACCCCTCCGTCGTCGACGAGTCCGACCCGCTGTCGGTCGACCCGGAGCTCGATCCGTTCGACCCCCGTAACGGGTACCGGGCGGCCCCGGAGCCGACCAACTACGCCGCCGACTTCGTCCAGCGCTACCGGAAGGCGCAGCAGCGGCGGCTGCAACGGATCGACGAGATTGCACGTGCCCACGTTGCCGCCTCCGTAGCAGCAAACAGTGCTTTCAGGGACGGTGGCGTTGCCGCTGACCGGCGGCGTGCGCTTGCCCCTCGTTTGATCACGGTCTACCGGACAGACGCAGACCTGCGAAACGTGGACCTCACCCTCGACCCCAACGAACGGCCGTACGGCTCCCTGTTCGGGCGACGCCCGGACCTGACCAACTACGGCCTCGTCGGCTTCGGCCGGCTCAGCACGGCTGATGCCTGGCTCTCGACGTGGTCGGCCAACACCACCCACGCCGACTTCGTCCGCTGTGCTCCGGGGGTCACCGTCCCCACCCTCCTTCTGGAGTTCACCGGCGATCAGGCCTCCTTCCCATCGGACATCGCGGCAATGAGCAATGCGCTGGCTGCGAGCGACCTGACCGTTGATGCTGTGCAGGGCACCCACTTCGGTGGGCCGATCCGTCCCGGCGCGCCGACCGGCACGTCGCTGGCGGCGACGCGTATCGAGGACTGGCTCCGCCAGCGGTTCTGATTGCCGAACGCAGCCGCCGGCCCACGGGAGTTTTCCGTGGGCCGGCGGTTTCGATCTGTCTGCCGTCCGTCTTCGGTGAGGATCAATCCGGACGACACGGGACCCGATCTCCGCGAAGGAGATCGGGCCCCGTGCAGACGAGCGGCACATCACGATGTTGTGCGGACCACCAGGTCGATGCGGCCACTGGCCAGCCCGGCGACGGCATGCTCGATCCAGCGCTCGTCGATCCGCGCCGCAACCACCGCGCCGGTCTCCCGGCGCAGTCGTTCGCCCAGATCGAACATCGTGAGCGTCGATCCGAGGTCGTCCCCGGATCGAAGGAGGACACTGCGCGCGGAGTGGTCGATATCGGTGGCCAGGTGCTTCACCAGGGCGTCCCCTTCCGGACCCCAAGGGTCGCGTACATCGACAACGAGCTCGTGATGGCTGCCCAGCTCCTCGAGGGAAATCGACCGTGATGACCATGTCCGGTCGTCTCGAACCAGGGGCCGCGACAGGATCCACGGGGTTCGGTCGTCGTCGGGCACGTCGGAGACCGCACACCCGGCGTAGTGGCTCAGCCCGCGACGTACGACATCGCCGGCGAGGGCGGCGAAGCGGTCGACGCTCACCTTCCCGGCACGCGTCATATAGGCGATGAGCAGCTGGTCGACAGGGACGTCGAGCCGATCGGGGAACGTGTCCCACCAGCGCATGCTGCGCCGAGCGGTCTCCTGGAGATGCTCGACCGCGGGCCGGCGCTCGGTCTCGTAGCGGACGAGTGCCGACGGCAGGTCCGGCGCGGCCGCCAGGGCGGCGTCGAGTGCGATGCCGTCTTCCATGGCGAGCTTCGTCCCGGAGCCGATCGAGTAGTGCGCCGTATGTGCCGCATCTCCCAGCAGTACGACGTTGTGGTGGTGCCATCGGGCGCACTGGACGGTGCGGAACTGAAGCCAGCGGGTCCGGTTTCCGATGAGGGGGTGACCCTGCAGCTCGTCCTGGAACGCGGCGCTGAGGTAGGCCAGCGACTCCTCGTCGGTCTGGTCGAACGGGGTACGAACCGTCGTCAGGTCGAAGCCGGCTCGGCGCCAGGTCTCCTCGTCCGTCTCGACGAGGAAGGTGCTGCGGTCCGGCGCGTAGGGGTATCCGTGAGCCACGAAGGTGCCGTGCTCGGTCTCGACGGGCAGGAACACGGCGCTCGGGAGAGCGAAGTCGGTTCCGCACCACAGATAGAGGGAATCATGAGTCTCGACGGTGACACCGAATGCGTCTTCGGCCCCTTCCCGGGTCGCGCTGCTAACCCCGTCCGCCGCGATGATCAGCTCGGCGTCGATCTCCGCTGCCGAGACCCGCTCGCCGTAATGCAACCGAACGCCGGCATCCTCGGCATGCTGACGGAGGACGTCCAGCAGGGTGGAGCGACCGATGGCGATGAGGTTGTCGACCGGTAGCAGCGCACGCTGTCCGCGGACCTCCATCGCCATCTCGTGCTGAAACGACCGCTCGACGATCGCGGCCAGACTCTCCGGGTCAGCGGCCTCGAGGTTGCGCTGGGTTCGGGTCGCGAGACCGACACCGAAGCCGAAGGTCTGGTGCGGTGGGCTCTGCTCGTACAGGTCCACGGCGCAGTGGGGATGGCGCAGCTTGAGGAGGCGAGCGACGTACAGGCCGCCTGGTCCTCCGCCCAGGACGGCGACGGAACGCAGTTCCACGGTGATGCCTTTCGGCCGACGACAAGTGTCTCCACGATATGCTTGTTTTACAGCTACGTCAATAACTTGACGCGCCCGTCGATTCCGGTCTACGGTGCAGACTGATGTCGACGGTCACCGGGCCGTCGCGGCGAGATGCCGAGGGGCACAGGATGGGCAGCATCGACTGGGCGGGACGAGTCGTCCCGTTCCCGCAGGAGCTCGTGTCGACGTACCGCGCCGAGGGTCTCTGGGGGACTCTCCCGATCGCGGCCGAGTTTCGCGCGGTCGCCGAGAGATACGCCGAGCGCGACGCGGTGATCACCTCGGAGGGTCGGCTCTCCTATGCCGAGCTCGACGAGCGGTCCGACCGCGTGGCCGCCGGACTCGTCGACCTCGGCCTCGAACCCGGAGATCGCGTCCTGTTCCAGGTCACCAACCGACTGTTGACAGTCGTCGCCTGGTACGCGGTCCTCAAGGCCGGTCTGATCCCAGTGTGCACGCTGGCCGTGCACCGCGCGCACGAGATCGGAACCATCGCCGAGCGCACCGGGGCCGTCGCGCACCTGGTCGAGTCGGGAACCCGCGGCTTCGACCTCGTCGCCTTCGCCGAGGAGCAGCAGGCCGAACATGCCCGGCTACGTCATCTCCTCACGATCGCGGCAGGCGCCGACGGGGCTGGAACTCGGATCGAGGATCTAGGTCAGCACCTGGATGCCGCCACCGCCCGCAAGATCGTCGACTCCATTCAGGCGGGCATCGATCCTGACGAAGTCGCGGTGTTCCAACTGTCGGGAGGAACCACCGGGGTCCCGAAGGTCATCCCGCGCCTGCACGCCGAGTACTGGTACAACGCACGCGCCTACGCCGCTGCGTGGGACTGGGACGAGAGCACCCGCAACGGTCACCTGATCCCGCTGATCCACAACGCCGGGATCGTCTGCGGACTGCACGGCCCCCACAGCGTCGGGGGCGCGCTCATCCTCGCCACCCCCGACCTCTCCGAGGCTCTACCACTCCTCGCGGCTTCCCAGGTCACAGACGTGCTCCTCGGCCACGGCCACTACAACGCCATCCGCTCCCCCGAGTTCGACAGGCTCGCACCGACCCTTCGGACGGTGGTGCTCTCAGGTGCAAAGGTGCCCCTTCCGATCTTCGAGCGTCTCGAAGGACTCGGCATCTGGAGCGGTCAGCTGTTCGGAATGGGCGAGGGGTTCTTCGCGGTCACCCCGCTCGACGCACCCCGAGAGGCCCGCCTCACGACAGTCGGCTCCGGACTCTCTCCTGCAGACACGTTCGTGGTCCTGGCCCCAGGATCCGAGGATGAGGTTGCCGATGGAGAGGTGGGAGAGCTCTGCTGCTCGGGGCCTTACACACTGCGCGGATACTTCGATGCCGCCGAGCACAATCTCGGCGCGTTCACCTCGACCGGGCTCTATCGGACCGGAGACCTGGTCGCGGTGCAGACTTACGGGACCGAACGATTTCTCTCGGTCGAGGGGCGACTCAAGGACGTCATCAATCGCGGCGGCGAGAAGATCAATGCTGAAGAGGTCGAGGTCCTGCTGCTGCGCCACCCCGACATCATCGGCGCTGCTGTGGTAGCCATGCCCGACGAGAGGCTCGGGGAGCGGTCCTGTGCCTATCTCGTCGGACGCGGAGAGCCGCTCTCCATGTCCGACGTCCGACATCACCTCGACAGCCTCGGGGTTGCCAAGTTCAAGTGGCCTGAGCGGCTTGAGTGGATCGAGGAGATGCCGAAGACCGCGGTCGGCAAGATCGACAAGAAGCGCCTGCACGCACAGATCGTGGCTCGGGTCGAGGACGAGCGGCGCTCCCTCGCATGAGCACCCCAGCAGCACTGGTGACAGGGGGCTCAGCCGGCATCGGGTTGGCCATCGCTGCCATGCTCGTCGACCAGGGCTGGTCAGTGACCCTGGTAGGCCGCGACCGCGAGAAGCTGCTGAGCGCCGCTGCCAAGCTTGGCTCCGATCGGGTCCACGTCGTGGCCGCCAACCTGGCGCACGACCTTGCCAGGGATGTGGTCGCCGAACACGTACGCCGTCACGCTCGACTCGACCTCCTCGTCAACAACGCCGGCGCCGGCCTCATCGGCCCGATCCAGCAGAAGACCTCCAAGGAACTCGACCTGGAGCTCACCCTGAACCTCCGCAGCGCCGTGAGACTGATCCAGGAAGCTCTACCTCAACTGAGCGACGCCGCCAGGAGCAACGGCGCGAGCTGGATCATCAACGTCAGCTCGATGACGGCGACCGAGACGCCCCCGTACGCATCGGTCTACTCCGCCACCAAGGCAGCCCTGGTTGCTCTGTCCCGCTCCCTCCACGCGGAGCTCAGCCCCGACGGCATCCATGTCACCGCGCTGACACCCGGACTCGTCGACACCCCCGGCACCAGCTGGGCCCCGGAACACACCCGCGATCGGATGATCCCAGCCGAAGACGTTGCAGCAGCTGTTCGCTTCCTGCTGGGCCAGACGTCTCGCTGCTTCGTGCCAGTCCTGCCACTCGTGACAGCGGGTGCGGGCATGCACGAACTGGTGGACTGGCGCGCGTTGGGTTGATTCGCTCTCGCCAGGTCGCAACCGCAGATCCAGGTGACGTTCAGGACGTCCCACGGTGTGCACCTCATCCACATGGCATGCACCAAGGCCGAACGCGGCGCACGCGACTGACCTGAAGGCGTCAGGCCGACCTCCACCGCTCACGACTCAGACCGTGACCCGCGCCATACGTTTCCGACCGCGAGAGACCTCAATCCTGGTCACACGAGCCACTGAGACCGTCGGGACATGAATTCGGGACAGGAATCGCGTCGGCGAGCTCGGTCCCACCACCTCGAGTTGAGACAACCTGGTTAACCGCTTGACCAGTGACCCGTGTCACATCTATGGTTCCTGCGTAACCGGTTAACCAACGAATGAGGTGTCATGAGCCAGCAGGGCTTCTACCGACCGCAGGGTGCATGGGTGGGCGATGTCATCCCGTGGCAGGAGGACGGAATCTTCCACCTCTTCTACCTGCGCGAGACTCGTCGGACTCCGGCCGAGGGAATGCCGTGGCACCGGGTGGTGACGGAGGACCTCGCCGGTTTCCAGGAGCTCGGTCAGGCCATCGGATCGGGTGGGATCTCGGCTGACGACTTCAACGTCTACACCGGCTCCATCGTGCTGGAGGCCGATGGCACTCATCACGCCTTCTACACCGGCCAGAACCCGGCCAAGACGGGCACGGACGGCCGACCGCTGCAGCTGGTCATGCATGCAACGAGCAACGACGGCATGCGCACCTGGCAGCGGCATCCCCAAGACACGTTCGGCGCCACGGACGGCTACGAGACCGGCGACTGGCGCGACCCCTTCGTCTTCTGGGACGAGGAGGCGCAGCTGTGGCGGATGCTGATCACTGCACGCCTTGCGGAGGGACCGGTCCGGCGGCGTGGCGTGATCGCGCAGTGCGTCTCGAGCGATCTGGTTCGCTGGGAGCCCGCGGAGCCGTTCTGGGACCCCCAGCGGTACGTCGCGATGGAATGTCCCGAGGTCTTCCAGTGGGGCGAGTGGTGGTATCTCGTCTACTCCGAGTTCAGTGACGCCTTCACCACGCGCTACCGCATGTCACGCAGCCAGCACGGCCCATGGATCGTGCCGGAGCACGACACGCTCGACGGACGCGCGTTCTACGCCGCCAAGTCGGCCGGCCGCGACGGCCGCCGCTTCTTCTTCGGCTGGATCGCCTCGCGAGAGGGCACCCGCGACGACGGCGCCTGGCAGTGGGCAGGGACGATGGCGGTGCTCGAGGCCGACCAGCGGCCGGACGGCACCCTCGCGTTCCATCCGACCGACGGGTTGCGCGACACGTTGGACACCGAGATCGCCGACGGCGCCGGGATCGCCGCAGGAACGCACCTGGACGCACCGAGCAGCCGTGCCGAAGTGCTGACCTCGGCCGATGCACCGAGTGCGTTCCGGTCGGTCGTCAGGTTCGGCATCTCGGACGGCACGACCGAGTGCGGCGTACTGCTGCGTGCGAGCGCCGACGGTGACGAGGCCTACGTTCTTCGTCTCGAACCGAAGCGCGGCCGCCTCGTCTTCGACCGCTGGCCCCGCCGGAGCACCGGCACCGAGCAGTGGCAGATCTCGGGCGACGTACCGTTCGCGATCGAGCTGGAGCGTCCCTGCCACCTCGAGCCCGGAGTGCACGAGCTCGAGGTCATCGTCGACGGTGACATCTGCGTGGCGACCGTCGACAACGCGACCGTACTGAGCACGCGGATCTACGACCGCCCGACGGGCCGTCTGGGCGTCTTCGTCGGCGAGGGCACGGTCACGATCGACGCCTTCTCCGTCTTCACTCGCGCCGAGCCGGGCGACGAGCCCGGTTCCCAGGACCACGATCTGGTCGCGGCCGCCACCTGATCCCCTCTTCATCCGCCCGACCCATCCGACCCCTTCCGACCTAGTCAACGGAGACCACGATGCCCATCCGCAACCCCAAGACGGCGCTGTTCGCCGCCCTGACCGCCGCCGCGCTCACCCTCACCAGCTGCTCGGGCACAGCTGGCAGCGCCGACCCCACGGAAGTCGATCCCGAGGGCAAGGTCGAGGCTCGCGAGATCTCCTGGCTCCTCTCGCGCCCGGCCGATGGCGGGGTGATCACCGCGATGGAACAGATCGCCGAGGAGTACGCCAAGGACCACCCGGGGTTCTCGCTCAACCTGATCACGACCCCCGACCGCCCCTCCTACATCCAGAAGTACGAGACGCTCGCCGCAGCGAACAAGCTGCCCGAGCTGTTCGACACCGATGCGACGCCGTTCGCCCAGAAGCTCGCCGACCAGGGCCGCATGCTCGACGTCGAGCTGCTGCTGAAGGACCTCGGTCTCGATGACGACTATCGCGAGGCAGCACTGAACTATCAGCGGTTCGACGACGGCTCCCTCTACATGGTGCCGTTCGAGTTCCAGCTCGAGTTCTTCTGGTACAATTCCGCGCTCCTCGAACGCGCCAAGGTCGAGATCCCCAAGACGCTCGACGACTTCCCTCAGGTCTGCAAGGACCTGCGCGCCGCGGGCATCACCCCGATCGCTCTCGACGGGCAGGACCAGTGGCCGCTGGAGCGCTACATGTCCTACTACCCGTTCCGGATGGCCGGACCGGAGTACGTCCAGGACCTCAAGAACGGCAAGGCGAAGTTCGCCGACCCCGCCGGCCGTGCGGCCGCCGAGTGGCTCTACGAGCTCGGTCAGGCCGGGTGCTTCCAGGAAGACTTCTCCTCGACCGGCTATGCCGATGCCCAGGCGCAGTTCACCTCGGGCAAGGCCGCGATCTACAACATCGGGACCTGGGAGCTCGCGAACCTCGCGACGGACGCGCTGGACCCAGGCGTACGCAAGTCTGTCGACTACTTCACGCTGCCGACGGTCGAGGACGCCGTCACCGACGACAACGCGTACGTCACCCCCTCAGGAATCGGCATGGCGGTCAACACGCAGACCTACGACCCGCTGGTCCGCGACTTCCTCGCCTACGCGCTCGAGCGCTACCCGGAGACGTACGCCTCGACCGGTGCCCTCTCCCCCACCACCAACGTGGAGACCTCGATCCCGGACAACGCGACCGACCTCTACGCCAAGGCGGTGAAGCAGGCCGACGGGGTCGGGGCGGAGAGCGCGATGCCCTGGGACACCCAGCTCGACCCCGCCACGAACACCCGCCTGCAGCAGGAGCTGACGCTGCTCGTCCAGGGAGACATCAAGCCGGACGAGTTCATCGAGACGATGGACGCGACCCTCGCGGAGAACAGCAATGGCTGACCTCGCACGAACCTCGATGCTGCCGCGCCGGTCGAGGCTGTCGGTCGCCGTCTTCCTGGTGCCACCCCTTCTGCTGTACGGCGTCGCCGTGCTGCTTCCGATCGTGCAGTCGCTGTTCCTCAGCCTGTTCAGCTGGGACGGCATCACGGAGATGAGGTTCGTCGGTCTCGACAACTACGTCAAGATGTTCGCCCGCGACGACGTCTTCTGGAGGGCGTTCGGCAACGCGCTCGGCTATCTGGTGATCTGCCTGGTGCTGCAGCTCGGCGGCGCACTCGCGGTCGCGGCGCTCCTGACGGCGCTGCCGCGGGCCCGGGAGCTCGTGAAGACGCTGTATCTGCTCCCGGCGGTCATCTCGACGGTCGCGATCGCGTTCCTCTTCCAGCGGATCTACTCCCTCGACCCGGTCGGCCCGCTCAACCAGCTGCTGGCGTGGGTCGGTCTCGACGGCGCCCAGACCGCCTGGCTCTCGAACGTGAACACGGTACTCACGGCTGTGTCCGTCCCGGAGGGCTGGCGCTTCACCGGTCTCTACATGCTCATCGTCTATGCGGCACTCATCGCCGTGCCTCGCGAGCTCGAGGAGGCGGCTCGACTCGACGGCGCATCCTGGTGGCAGACGTTCTGGAAGATCCGGTTCCCCTACATCCGGCCCGTGTGGATCACGACCACGGTGATGGCGACCACCTTCGCGCTACGCGGTTTCGACATCCCCTACCTGCTGACGAACGGCGGCCCGGGCCAGTCCTCCGAGCTGCTCACCACGTACATGTACAAGACCGCGTTCGTGCACACCGACTACGGCTACGCCAGCGCGATCTCTGTCTTCATCGTCGTCGAGTGTCTGGTCGCCGTCGGCCTCATCTTCCTGCTGCTCCGTCGAAGGGACGACTCGTGACCACACCTGTGCTCACCCGACCACCGAAGGCCGCCGTGCCGCACTCGCCGAAGCCCCGAGCGGCAGCGCGACCGCCACGGCTCCGTGCCCAACGCGCGCTGCTCACGATCACGATCGTGCTCATCGTCATCGTGCAGGTCTATCCGATGGTGTGGCTCTTCGTGACGAGCTTCCGCACCGCCGCTGACTTCGCCGGGGGCAGCCCGTTCGCGTTGCCCTCGGACTACACGCTCGACAACTACACCCGAGCCTTCGCGACCGGCAACCTGTGGCTGAACATCCTGAACAGCTTCATCGTCACGGCGGGTGCAAGTGTGCTGATCGTCGTCGCGGGGATGATGGCGGCGTACGCGCTGCAGGTGCTCGGGTTCCGGTTCAGCGGCGTCGTACGCTCGCTGTTCCTGCTCGGCATCGTGGTTCCGGTGCAGATCGCGCTCGTCCCCCTCTTCATCGACTACTCCCGGGTCGGGCTCCTCGACACCCACCTGTCGATGATCATCCCGTTGGCCGCGTTCTCGCTCCCGATGGCCGTCTACCTGTTCTCGTCGTTCTACGAGTACATCCCCCGCGAGCTGTACGAGGCCGCGTCGCTCGACGGCGCCGGGCCGTACCGGATCTTCGCGCAGATCACTTTCCCGCTCTCCGCGAACACGATCATTACGGTCGTACTCGTGAACAGCATCTTCATCTGGAACGACTTCATCTTCGCGAACACCTTCGTGCTCTCCGACGGGCTCAAGACCATCCCGCTCGGTCTGCAGAACTACATCGGGGCCATGGGCAACACCGACTGGACGGCGACGTTCGCGGCAGTCTGCGTCACCGTGACGCCGTTGCTCCTTGTCTTCCTCGTCCTCAACAAGGCGATGATCCAGGGTCTGGAGAGCGGGGCGACCAAGGGATGAGCGGCACGGAGCCCAACAAGGCCGAACCCAACACGGCTGAGCCCAACAAAAGCGCGGCGAACGTGACGATGCGAGACGTCGCCAAGGCCGCGGGCGTCTCGGTCGCGACCGTGTCCCACGTCGTCAACAACAAGCCCGGGGCGCGCATCGGAGACGAGGCCAGACGCAGGGTGCAGGACGCGGTCGCGGCACTGGGCTACCGGCCGAACGCCCTGGCCAAGACCTTGTCGCGAGGAGGGTCGCGATTCATCGGCCTGGTCGCCGACGCGATCGCGACCACCCCGTTCGCCGGCCAGATCATCCACGGTGCCCAGGACGAGGCCTGGGCGCACGGATACGTCCTTCTCGTCGCCAACACCGACGGCAACGAGGCGGCAGAGAACGAGGCCATCGCGATGATGCTCGAGCACCAGGTGCGGGGCATCCTCTACTCGAGCTGGTACCACCGCGAGATCGTCGTTCCCGAGATGCTGCATCAGACCGATACGGTCCTCGTGGACTGCTTCGCCGAGGGCAGCGGTCTTCCCGCCGTCGTGCCGGACGAGGAGCAGGGTGGCAGGACGGCGACCGAAGAGCTCCTGGCTGCCGGTCACCGGCGGATCGCGTTCATCAACACGACGACACCCTCGCCGGCCCAGAGCGGTCGCCTGGCCGGCTACCGGGCGGCCCTGGAGGCAGCAGGTGTCGGCTTCGACGACTCTCTCGTGTTCCCGGCCGAACCTGCCCAGGAAGGCGGGTACGCCACCGCGCCGCGAATCGTGGAGTCGGAGGCGACGGCCGTGTTCTGCCACAACGACCGCGTGGCGATGGGTCTCTATGACGGGCTGCGCGAGCTCGGGCTGAGCATCCCGACCGACGTCGCGGTCATGGGGTTCGACAACCAGGACGTGATCGCCGCGCACCTGCGTCCGCCGTTGTCGACGGTGGCGCTTCCGCACTACGAACTCGGTGCCGCCGGCGTACGAACGCTTCTCGGCATCGAGTCGTCCACCGACGAGCAGCTGATCCGCGTCGCCTGCCCATCCGTCCCACGACATTCGATCTGAGGAACGCGCAGTGTCCAACCCCGTTGTCGTGCCCAGGCCCACCTTCCACTTCGCACCGCAGCGCAACTGGATGAACGACCCCAACGGTCTGGTCCACGACCGCGGCCGCTGGCACCTCTTCTACCAGTTCAACCCGGAGGGATCCGACTGGGGAAACATGAGCTGGGGCCACGCGACCAGCTCCGACCTGCAGCATTGGACCGAGCACCCGGTCGCGCTGCGGTTCCGTGACGGCGAGCAGATCTTCTCCGGGTCTATCGTCTCCACCCCCACCGAGGATGGAACCTCACTGACGGCGTACTACACGAGCGCGTACGCCGACGGTCATCAGGCGCAGTCGCGAGCCATCAGCAGGGACGGCGGCTTCACCTGGGAGCTCGACGCCGGCAACCCGGTGCTCGACCGCGGAACGAGCGCGTTCCGAGATCCCAAGGTCATTCGCTACACCGACGAGGCGGGCCGGCTTCGGTGGGTCCTGCTCGCGGTCGAGGCGGAGGACCGGCAGGTGCATCTCTACACCTCCGACGACCTGCGCTCGTGGGAGCACGCGAGCGTCTTCGGGCCGCTGGGCCCGGCCGGGGTCGTCTGGGAGTGTCCGGATCTCGTCCCCCTGCCGCTCGACGGCGATCCCGATGACCTTCGCTGGGTGCTGATCCTCAGCACCAACCCGATCGGCGACGACCCGGATCCGGAGGGATCTTCGATGAGCTATGTCGTCGGTCGCTTCGACGGATCCACGTTCACGGCAGACTCTCCCGAGCTCGTACGCCTGGACGACGGCCGCGACTTCTACGCAGGAGTCACCTTCGACAGCGCGCCGCAGGGAGCCGCGGTCATGCTCGGCTGGATGAGCAACTGGCGCTATGCGGGAGCATTTCCCTCGTCGCCGTGGAGGGGCGCCATGTCGTTGCCACGACAGCTCGCCCTGCGCACCGTCGAGAAGACTCCGCGCCTCATCCAGCAGCCTCCCGCCTTCCTCCTCGAACAGCTCGCTCGGGCCGCACCGGCGACGGTGTCGGTCGCCGCCCAACCTGTCGAGCTCTCGCTCAGCGGCCACAGCGTGCTGGCGCTCACCTGGGATGCGTCCGCCACAGGATCCGTCGGTCTGCGACTGCGCGGTGGCGCGGATGCCTGGGTAGATCTGGAGCACTCCGCGGGCACCATCCGCGTCACCCGTGGCGGTCCCGCGGCCGAGGCGGTGCATCCGGACTTTCCCTCGACCAGCATCACCCATCTCGAGGGCGGGCCGCGGGCCCAGCTGCTCGTCAGCCTCGACGGACCCCTCCTCGAGGTCTTCGCGAACGATGGCGAGGCAACGATCTCGCACCTCGTCACGCTCGGTCCCGGACCCATAACCGTGACCATCGACACCGAGATCGGCGGGCCGATCGCGTACACCGCCGTCGACGTCGAAGACGAGAAGTCGGGGCCGCACCTCGCCCCGAGGCCGATCCACGCTGATGCGCCGGGCGCATCGGTCTGAGCCGAACCCGAGTCGAACCCCCTGAGTCGAAGGAGTCATCATGCCCCACCCCATCTCACGACGGACCATGCTGCAGGGCGCCGGAGTCGGGTCGCTCGCGTTCTTCGCGGTCCACGCCACTCCAGTGGCTGCCCACACCACCCCGGCCATGGGGCCGGCTGCCCAGACATCGCTTCGGGCGGTCTATCACATGACCCCGCCCTCGGGCTGGCTCTGCGACCCGCAGCGACCGGTCACCACCCGCGGCGCCTACCAGCTCTACTACCTGCACTCCGACCAGAACAACGGCCCCGGTGGCTGGGACCACGCGACGACGACCGACGCCGTCTCGTTCACCCACCACGGCACCGTGATGCCCCTGAGGCCCGACTTCCCCGTGTGGTCCGGATCAGCAGTCGTCGACACCGCGAACACCGCCGGCTACGGCGCCGGAGCCGTCATCGCGCTCGCGACCCAGCCGACCGACGGCATCCGCAAGTACCAAGAGCAGTACCTCTACTGGTCGACCGACGGCGGCTACACCTTCACCCCTCGGCCCGATCCGGTGATCGTCAACACCGACGGCCGCACCGCGACAACGCCCGCCGAGATCGAGAACGCCGAATGGTTCCGGGACCCGAAGATCCACTGGGACGCGGCCCGCGGCGAATGGGTCTGCGTCATCGGTCGAGCGCGGTATGCGGCCTTCTACACCTCCACGAACCTGATCGACTGGCACCTCAAGCGCAACTTCGACTACCCCAACCACGCGCTCGGCGGCATCGAGTGCCCCGACCTGTTCGAGATGACCGCGAACGACGGCACCCGACACTGGGTGCTCGGCGCCAGCATGGACGCCTACAGCATCGGGCTTCCGATGACGTACGCCTATTGGATGGGCACGTGGAACGGCGAGGAGTTCATCGCCCACGACCTCACTCCACAGTGGCTCGACTGGGGCTGGGACTGGTACGCCGCCGTCACCTGGCCCGCGACGGACGCGCCGGAGACCAAACGCCTCGCCATCGCCTGGATGAACAACTGGAAGTACGCCGCCCGCGACGTACCGACGGATGCCTCCGACGGCTACAACGGACAGAACTCGATCGTGCGAGAGCTACGCCTCGAGCGCCAGCCCGGCGGTTGGTACTCCCTGCTCAGCAGCCCCGTCAGCAAGCTCTCTGACTACGTGGCAGCGACCACCACGCTGCCCGACCAGACGGTCAACGGCAGCCTCGTCCTCCCCTGGACCGGACGGGCGTACGAGCTCGAGCTCGACATCTCCTGGGACGCCGCCACCAACGTCGGCGTCTCCGTCGGACGCTCGGCCGACGGCTCGCGGCACACGAACATCGGCAAGTACGGCGCCGAGCTCTACGTCGACCGAGCCCCGTCCGACCTTGCCGGGTACTCCCTGGCTCCGTACACACGTGCCGCCGCACCCATCGACGCCGCCGCACGCTCCGTGCACCTGCGGATCTTCGTCGACACCCAGAGCGTCGAGGTGTTCGTCAACTCCGGCCATACCGTGCTCTCCCAGCAAGTGCACTTCACCGAGGGCGACACCGGCATCTCGCTCTACACCGATGGCGGACCGGCGAGCTTCACCGGCATCACCATCCGCCAGCTCCGCAGCATCGGCTAGCTCGTCTGCTCGAGCACTCGGGCCTCCATGAATGCCACGATCCGCGGCGGCGGTTGCCGCTGGCGGGGCGCCGTGATTACAGGCACACCTCGGCACCTTTGAGGTCGACCACGGGGATGAGTCGACGTCCGGAGCGCTGCTGGAAGCGCCGCCAGGGCCGCAGAGATACGGGAGTCCCCGCCTGAGTATCGAGATATCGTGGTGTGTCGAAACGTTGGAGGAGCACACATGGCAACCGAGATGAGCCAGACATCAGACGAGCTGATCGAGGTCTTCAAGGCACTGAGCAATCCCGTGCGACTGCAGTTCCTGGAATGGCTCAAAGATCCCGAACAACACTTCAGCGAGTACGACCCGATCGCGGACCGCCAGTCCGTCGGCGTCTGCGTCACCCACATCCACGCGAAGTCGGGCCTCGCACAGTCGACCGTCTCGAACTACATGAGCACGCTCGAACGCGCCGGGCTGGTCCGGTCGACCCGGGTAGGCAAGTGGACCCACTATCGACGCGACCACGAGCGGCTCGCCCAGCTCGCCGGATCCATCGCGGATCTCTAATTTACAAATCGCGATATCTCGATATGATCGATTCATGTCGATCCCCGATCCCATTCCGACCGCGCTGATCGTCCACGCGCACCCGGAGAGTCGCTCGTTCAGCTCCGCCCAGATGACAACCGCGTCCCAGGCCTTGCGCGACGCGGGCTACCGAGTCGATGTCATCGACCTCTACTCGGACGACTGGGCCCCCGTCCTCGACCGCGGCGAGTTCGAGCCCGTCGAGGGACACTTCAAGCCGCAGGCCCTGCAGCAGCGCGCGGTCACCGAGAACACGCTCGACCCGGCCGTCAAGAACCATCTCGACCGACTCCTCGCCGCTGACCTGCTGGTGCTGTCCTTCCCGATGTGGTGGTTCTCGCTGCCCGCCATCCTCAAGGGCTGGGTCGACCGAGTCTTCGTCATGGGGGCCCTCTT
The DNA here is from genome assembly GCF_040302125.1 of Nocardioides sp. NPDC127514. Lineage (NCBI taxonomy): Bacteria > Bacillati > Actinomycetota > Actinomycetes > Propionibacteriales > Nocardioidaceae > Nocardioides > Nocardioides sp. NPDC127514. Next base: position 139,931 of record NZ_JBEORF010000006.1, read on the forward strand.
CGGCGGAGACCACGGCATGTTCGACGAGGCGGCCCTCGCCGGCAAGCGGGCCATGTTGCTGTTGACGACCGGCGGCTCCAGTGAGTCGTTCCGCCCCGGCGGCGCGCTCGGCTCGATCTCCGACTTCCTGTTCCACATCCATCGTGGCATGTTGGAGTTCGTCGGCTACAAGCCGCTCGAGCCCGTCATCACCTACGGCCCCGCCCACATGACCGACACAGAGCGAGCCGCAGCCCTCGAAGCCGTCCGACAGTCCGTCACCAGCATCGCCTGAGCTCGAACCCGGCACAGACACACCATCTTCGTAACGACCCCGCGCCCGAATCAGCGGCCAACGAGAGGACATCAGATGACGCAAGGTTTGACGGACAGCACCGGCGCATCGTTGACGGTCGGACTGGTCACCCGCGCCACGCGGAGACGGGAAGCGCGATCGTAGTGAAGGTGCTCATCATCGGGATCACCGGCAGGATCGGCGGACTGCTTGCGAGGAACCTTCGATCCCGCGGTGATGCAGTACGTGGCCTCGTGCGCCGCGAGGAGCAGCGGGATGTCCTCGCTGCCGATGGGATCGACGCGGTCGTGGGCGATCTCGCGAGGATGGACTCGACGGAGCTCGCCTCAGCACTGGCGGACATCGAGGTCGTAGTGTTCACGGCGGGATCGAACGGCGGCGCCGCCGAGGTGACCCGGGCCGTCGACGGCGAGGGGGTCTGCAAGACGATCGAGGCGATCCGCCACACCGGGGTGCGACGGCTGGCGCTGGTCTCGGTGCTCCCCGAATCATGGCGGGAGCGGAACCTCAGCGACGAGGAGGAGTACTACTTCGCGGTGAAGAAGCAGGCCGATGCCGCCGTGGCCCGCAGTGGCTTGGACTGGATGATCCTGCGTCCGTCCTTGCTCACCGACGACTCCGGAACCGGCGTGGTGTCGCTCGGTCCTGCCGAGCTCCACGGCCAGATATCTCGCGCCGATGTCGCCGACACTCTTGCGACCCTGGTGCACGAGCCGCGGATCAGCCGACAGATCCTCGAGCTCAACTCCGGGGACACCCCGATTGCCGAAGCAGTGCGGCGCAACATCCGTTGAGGCGCCACCGTTCCACTTCACTGGGTGAGCGAGGTGCCCCGCCCCCACCTTCTGTCAGGCATCGGGCTGGTGCCTGACCGGGCGAAGCATGGCGGAGGCTCAGATCTGGTTCTCCCCACCGTCGACGTAGATGTTCGCACCGACGACATAGCTGCTCTGCTCGGAGGCGAGGAACGCCACGACCGCTGCAGCCTCCTCGGGCTGCCCCATGCGGCCCTTCGGCACCGTCGCGGCGACCTTCTCCTTCACGGCTCGGGCGGTGTCCTCGTCACCGAAGGCGGCTGTGCCTCCGGGGGTCTCGATCCATGCCGGCGAGACGACGTTGACCCGGATGCCACGGCCCTTGAGCTCGGTGGACCAGGTCCGCGCGAAGGAACGGACGGCCGCCTTCGAGGCAGAGTAGGCTCCGAACGCCTCCACGCCGCGGTCGGCGGCCGTGGAGCCGGTCAGGATGACCGAGGCGCCGTCGTTGAGCAGTGGGAGAGCCTTCTGCACGGTGAACAGTGTCCCTCGGACATTGACCCCGAAGATCTGGTCGAAGTGCTCCTCGGTGGTCTGCTCCAAGCTCACGAACGTACCGACCGCCGCGTTCGCCACGAGCACGTCCACCCCCTTGCCCCGGGCGCGGACCGCGTCGTAGAGCCGGTCCAGGTCCGCCAGGTCGGAGATGTCGCCGGCCACTCCCGTCGCCCGGTCCGTACCGATGGTCTTGACGGCAGCCTCCAACTCGGCCTCGCGTCGCCCCGTGACGAACACGTACGCGCCCTCCTCGGCCAACCGCACCGCGGTGGCCAGGCCGATCCCGGTGCTGCCCCCGGTGACTACGGCCGTCTTGTCGTCGAACTGTCCCATGTGAGTCTCTCTCCATCACTTCCGAGCGGATCTCCTTCGCCATCCATGCTGGCGCGGCGCGGGGTTACTATCCATAATGCGAAGTCCGAAATTCTTTATGTATCGTCCAGGAGGTGCTGAGGTGGTCGGCTTTCGGGATCCAGTGGCAGACGCGATCAGTCTGCTGCGCCCCCGCACGGTGATCGGCCCCAGCCTCCGGGCCACAGGCGAGTGGGCGTTGCGCTTCGACACGTTCCTGCACGTACGGATCGGCGGCCTCGTGCGCGGCACGTGCTGGTTGATCCTCGACGGGCACGATCCGGTGCTCCTGCAGGAGGGTGACACCTTCATGCTGGGCAACCCGCCGCCCTACGTGCTGGCCAGCTCGCTCGATGCGAGCCCGCGTCCTGCAGGGCTGGTGCTGGCGGATGCCGAGGACGGGATCGTTCAGATCGGCCCGGAGTCCGAGGACGACCTCTACCTCTGCGTCGGCCACATCGCCTTCGACGACAGGAATGCGGCCCTGCTCACCGATCTACTGCCGCCGCTCGTGATCGTCCGCGAGACGGACCCACATGGCAGGCGGCTCGCGCAGCTGATCGATCTGCTGGCGAACGAGGTCGGGATCGCCGCGGCCGGCGGTCCGCTGGTGCAGAACCATCTCGCACAGATCCTGCTCGTGCACATGCTCCGTGCGCATGCCGGCCAGACCGACCGGCCCATCGGCTGGCTGGGCGCCCTGAACGAGGACGGCATCGGTGCCGCCCTGCGTGCCGTGCACGCGGACATGGCCCACTCATGGACCCTGAAGGAGCTCGCCGAGATCAGCCACATGTCACGCTCCGCGTTCGCCCAGGCTTTCAAGAGCCACGTCGGGGTCCCACCCCTGGAGTACCTCATCCAGTGGCGAATGAGCCTCGCGCGCGACGCCCTCGCCCGCGACACGATGTCCATCTCCGAGCTCGCACGGGCCACGGGCTACCAGTCCGAGAGCGCCTTCAGCACCGCATTCCGCCGCGTGGTCGGCGCATCACCCGCGAAGTTCCGGAACGAAGCGCGGCGCGCGGTCGCGACAGCCTCGAGACCGACCAGCCGGGTCCCGCAAGGAACCGCCGCAGGCACCTAAACTCTTTCCGCCTCCGCCCGAAGGAATCCGGACGGAGGCGGAAAGAGAGGTCTCATGCCTTCACGAAACCCAGAAGTGCCTCGTTGACCTCGGCGGCGTGGGTCCACAGCAGACCGTGGGGAGCGCCTTCGATCTCGACGTACTCAGCCTCGGGGAGCGCCTCGTGGAAGGGCCGCCCGGTGGCGTCGATGGGCAGGATGTTGTCGCTGGTCCCGTGCAGGATCAGGACCGGCTTGCCGGAGGCGCGCACGGCGACGACGTCCTCACGGAAGTCCTCGATCCAGGTCGGCACCACCGAGTAGGCAGCCACCGGTGCGCTGCGGGTGGCGGTGTTCCAGCTGGCCGTGACCGCCTCCTGGCTGATCCGTGAGCCCAGCGTCTCGTCGAGGTTGTAGAAGTCGCTGAAGAACTGCGTGTACCAGGCGTACCGGTCGGCGCGGGCCGCCTTGGCGATGTCGTCGAAGACGGACTGAGGCACTCCGGTCGGGTTGTCGTCGGCCGCCAGGAGGAACGGCTCCAGGGAAGCGAGGAACGCCAGCTTCGCGACACGCTCGTGACCGTGGTTGCTCACGTAGCGCGCCAGCTCACCCGTGCCCATGGAGAAGCCGACCAGGATGACGTCACGCAGGTCCAGGGTCTCGAGGAGTGCGTTCAGATCTGCCGCGAAGGTGTCGTAGTCATAGCCGGTGCCGACCTTGCTCGACTGTCCAAACCCGCGCCGGTCGTAGGTGATGACGCGGTAGCCGGCCGCGATCAGCTCGCGCGACTGGAGCTCCCAGCTGTTGCCGTCCAGCGGATAGCCGTGGATGAGGACGACCGGCTGCCCGGTGCCGTGATCCTCGTAGTAGATCTCGGTGGTGGTGCTGTTCTCGGTGCCCACGTTGATGTAGCCCATGATCCTCTTCCTTTGGATTCGCCCTCGGAGAACGATCGTTCTCCGCGTTGTTTGCTAGCATAGAGAATGATCGTTCTCCGCGCAAGTGCCGCGGATCCGGACAGAGGAAGAGGGCAGATGATCGACGATACGAGCGCACGGGAGCAGGTCGTCCGAGCGGCGGACGAGCTGTTCTACGCACGGGGCGTGCAGGCGGTCGGCATGGACGCGGTCCGGACTGCGGCAGGCGTATCGCTGAAACGGATCTACGCACTGTTCGCCTCCAAGGACGATCTGATCGTCGCCGTCCTACGACATCGCACCCAGGTCTGGGATGCCGGCCTCGCGTCAGCCACCGAGCGCGCCACGACGGCGCGCGAGCGGATACTCGCGATCTTCGACTTCCTCGACTCCTGGTTCCGGCAGCCCGACTTCCGTGGCTGTGCCTTCATCAACACCAACGGAGAGCTGGGCGGCAGCTCGGAGGCCGTGGCTGATGCCGTACGCGAGCAGAAGGCCGCGTTCCAGGCGTACGTCGCCCGCCTGGTCGAGGAGCTGGGAGGTCCGCCCGGCCTCGCACCGCAGCTCGCGATCCTGGCCGAGGGTGCCCAGACCACAGCTGCCATCGCAGGAACGCCCGACGCCGCCGAACATGCCCGCGCCGCCGCCGAGACACTGCTCGATGCGGCGGCACGCCTGCAAACCGTGGGCGGTTCGCACTGAGGAGATGCCGCAGGTGATCCCGCAGCACTGACTGCCCTCAGTCTTCGAGTGGCCCCAGGGACGGCCCGGCGACGAACCGGGCCGTCGGCTCGGTGAGCACGTCCAGCTCCAGTACGACCAGCTCGTTGCGGCCGGGCCGCAGCACCGGGCCCGGCACGAAGAGGGTGTGTTGCGGCCCGCGCCGCCAGTAGCGGCCCAGGCAGAAGCCGTTGACCCAGGCGATGCCCTTGCCCCAGGCGGCGGTGTCGAGGAAGAGGTCGACGTCGGGTTCGGCCGAGAAGTGTGCGCGCCATGCGGTGGGCCCGACGCCGGAGCCACGGTCTTCTGGTGAGTCGGTCTCCCACAGGCGTGGCACCCGGTCGAGGTCGACGGCCAGGACCTCCCAACCTTCGAGCGGCACCCCGTCGAGCAGGGCCGGCCCGACCAGGCCCTTCTGCTCACCGATGCGGGCGCCGTAGTTGACCCGGCCCTGGTCCTCGACGACCAGCTCCAGTACGCCGCGACCGCGCGGTAGCGCGATCGCCCGCTCGTGGTGCTCCCGCTCGAGGATGCCGACCGGAGCGCCGTCGAGGAGGACGGCGGCCCGGTCACGGACCTCGCCGAGGGTGAGGACGCCCGGGCGGTCGCCCGGCAGCTCGGTCCGGTAGACGGCCAGACGAGTCTCCGTCTCCAGCTCGTCCAGCATCGGCAGCGACTCCCACCTGCTCCAGGAGCCCCACGCCGCCGGGTCGTCGAGCAGCCAGACCGGCTCACCCAACGCCACCGTCTGCTCGGGGGCGGGACCGGCGGCGCCGGGGGTCTCGGTCGGCACCGGGGCGTAGCGGGCGATGACGTCACGGAACGCGAAGTACTTCGCGGTCGGGTTCCCGGCCTCGTCCAAGGGAGCGTCGTAGTCGTACGAGGTCACCGTCGGCCGGTAGATCCCCTTGTCATTGGCCCCGCTGGTCAGGCCGAAGTTCGTGCCGCCGTGGAACATGTAGACGTTGACCGAGGCTCCTGCGGCGAGAAGGGCATCGAGCTCCTCGGCGGCCTGATCGACGGCGGTGGTGTGGTGCCGGCCTCCCCAGTGGTCGAACCAGCCGTCCCAGAACTCCATGCACATCAGCGGCCCGGTCGGCTGGTGGTCGCGGAGGGTGCGCAAGCGGTTCGCGCTGTCCGAGCCGAAGGAGCTGGTACGCAGCACCCCGTCGACTCCGCCGGCGGCGAGCATGGCATCGACGGGCTGGTCCACCGTGACGAGCGGCACCGTGATGCCGGCGCCACGGGTCATCTCCACGAGTGCCTGCAGGTAGCTCCGGTCGTCGCCGTACGCGCCGTACTCGTTCTCCACCTGGACCAGCAGCACGGGCCCGCCCTGGTCGACCTGGTGCGGGTGCACGAGCGCCAGGACCTGGTGGAGGTACTTCTCGACCTCGTCGAGGAAGCGCGACTCGTGGCGGCGGATCCCGACGCCCGGCTCCCGGAACAGCCAGGGTGGCAACCCGCCGTTGTCCCACTCCGCGCAGATGAACGGCCCCGGACGCACGATCGCGTACAGGCCGGCCTCCCCCACCAGGCGCAGGAACCGCGGCAGGTCGAGGATGCCGTCCGTGTCGAAGACCCCCGAGCGGGGGCTGTGGGCGTTCCACGGCACGTACGTCTCGATGGTGTTGAGGCCCATCAGCCTGGCCTTCTCGATCCGGTCCGCCCAGTGATCGGGGTGGACCCGGAAGTAGTGCAGCGCGCCGGAGAGGATCCGGAACGGCTCACCGTCGAGGAGGAAGTCGGACTCGCCGATCGTGAACTCGGGCATGCCTACCTCTCGCGAGGGACCGACGGCCGCCGCTCCGCGAGGTGCGGCGGCCGTCTGTCCGTCAGTCGTGGGTCAGTTGACGCTGAAGCCCTGCTCGTCGCCGTACTTCACGAGCGCTTCCTGCCAGGCCCCCAAGCCCTCATCGAGGGCGGTGTGGGTCTGGTAGGACTTGCCGACGGTGTCGCCGTAGATCGTGTCCGCGTACAGCTGGTAGGGCAGGTACTGCCAGCCCTCGGCCACCTGGGTGGCCGCTTCGGTGAGCACCTGGTTGACCTGCTGGCCGCCGAAGTAGTCGCTCTTCTTGTCGACGAACGCGGGGTCCTGCAGGTCGGCGACCGTCGCCGGGAAGCCACCGCTCTCCAGGAACGGCTCGACGCCCTCGTCGTGGTTGAGCCAGCGCACGAACGCCGCGGCCAGCGCGGGGTTCTTGCTCTGCTCCAGCACGGACTGGGTGCTGCCGCCGTTCTCGGCGGTCACCGGCTGCCCGTCGTACGTCGGCATCGGTGCGACCCGCCACTTGCCCGCACCGTCAGGCACGGACTGCTCGAACACGCCAGGTGCCCAGGCACCGAGTCCGATGGACGCGATGGTCCCGTCGCCCAGCGCCTTGTACCACTCCTCGGTCCAGCCGGGGATGGTGCAGACCAGCTCGTCCTCGACGAGCTGGTTCCACACGCCCGTCCACTTCCGCGTGCCCTCGTCCTGCAGATCGATCGTGACGTTCTCGCCGTCGGCCTCGAACGGCGTGCCACCGGCCTGCCAGATCATGCTGGTGGTGAAGCCGGCGTCACCGCTGTCGTTGGTGATGCACTGTGACGGGTCGGCCTTCTTGATGGTCCGGGCTGCCTCGACGTACTCGTCCCAGGTGGTCGGCACCTCGAGCTTGTGCTCGTCGAAGACCTGCTGGTTGTAGAAGAGCGCCATCGGGCCGGAGTCCTGCGGCAGCCCGTAGAGGCCGTCGCCGGCCTGCACCGAGGCCCAGGTCGAGGGCGTGTAGTCCGACTCGAACTCGTCGAAGCCGTACTGGTTCAGGTCGACCAGGTCGCCGGGCAGCGCGAACTGCGGCAGCGCCTTGTACTCGACCTGCGCCACGTCGGGGCCGCCGGAGCCGGCCTTGATCGCGTTCTGCAGCTTCGTGTAGTGGTCGTTGCCGGTGCCGGCGTTGACGAGCTTCACGTCGACGTTCGGGTACTGGTCCTCGAACGCCGCGACCTGGGCCTCGGCGGACGGGGTCCACGTCCAGTAGGTGATGGTGCCCCCTTCCTCGAGGGCGGCGTCGAGGTCTGCGGCCGTGCCGCCGCCTCCGCTGCCGCCCCCGTCGTCCGAGCCGCAGCCGGCGAGCACGGAGGCGGCGGTGAGGGCTGCCGCGACGAGGGCGATCCGGCGGGATCTGCGCCCATTGATGATCAACATGGCGTTCCTTTCATTTCACTGTTTGACGCTTCCCGCGCTCAAGCCGGACTGCCAGAACCGCTGGAGAAGGAGGAAGGCGATGACGAGCGGGGCGATGGTCAGCAGGGAGCCGGTGACCACCAGGTTGTAGACGGGCTGCGCGTTCGCGCCCGTCGCCTGAGCGCTCCACTGGGTGAGGCCCACGGTGAGCGGGTAGAGCTTCGGCTCGCTCAGCATGATCAGTGGCAGGAAGTAGTTGTTCCACGTCGAGACGACGGCGAACAGCAGCACCGTGACGATGCCGGGAGCGAGCAGGCGAAGAGCGACCGTGAAGAAGATCCGAACCTCGCCGGCGCCGTCGATGCGCGCCGCCTCGAGCAGCTCATCCGGTACGGCGTCCGCGGCATAGACCCACATCAGGTACAGGCCGAACGGGCTGATCAGCGAGGGGATGATGATCGCCCAGACCGTGTTGGTGAGCCCCATGTTCGAGAACATCAGGAACGTCGGTACGGCCAGCGCGGTGCCGGGCACGGCCACCGCGCCGATGATGACGGCGAAGACCGCCCGCCGTCCGGGGAAGCGGTACTTGGCCAGGCCGTAGCCGGCCGCGGTGGCCAGCAGGGTCGCGCCGCCGGCACCCACCACGACGTAGAGCAGGGTGTTGGCCAGCCAGCGCAGGAAGATGCCGTCGCGGTAGGTCAGCGTCTCGCGGACGTTGCTGAAGAACGCGAACTCGTCGCCGACCCACAGCCCCGGGCTCGAGAACAGATCCGCCTGTGTCTTGGTGGCACTCAGGATCAGCCACGCCAGCGGCACCAGCGTGTAGACGAGGAACAGCGCCATCAGCGCGGTCAGCAGCGGCGACCGTCGCGGCGCCAGCGGCGACGTGCTCACCCGGCCCGTCATTTCATCGCCTCTCGTGAGCCGCGGAGCTGGACGGCGTACGCGATCACCGCGGTCAGCAGGCCCATCACGATCGCGACCGTCGCCGAGTAGTTGTACTGCTGCCCGCCGAAGGACAGGTTGTAGGCGTAGAGGTTCGGCGTGTAGTAGGTCGTGATGATGTTGGGTTCCAGCGTCCGCAGGATGTTCGGCTCGTTGAAGAGCTGGAAGGTCCCGATGATCGAGAAGATCGTGGCGATCAGGATGGCCCCGCGCAGTGCCGGGATCTTGATCGAGAGCACGGTGCGCAGCGCCCCGGCGCCGTCGAGCGCGGCGGCCTCGTAGATCTCGCCGGGCACTGTGCGCAGGGCGGAGTAGAAGATCAGCATGTTGTAGCCCACGAACTCCCAGGTCACAATATTGGCGATCGAGGCGAGCATCCAGTTGTTGCTGAGCGGCGCGATCGAGGTGCCGAACAGCTCGTTGAAGTCGGCGGCCAGCCCGAAGTTGGTGCCGTACATGAAGCCCCACATCAGGACGGCCACGACGCCGGGGACGGCATAGGGCAGGAAGATGAAGAGCCGGAAGAAGCTCGTGCCGCAGAGCCGTGCGCTGTCGATTGCCAGCGCGGCCACCAGGGCGAGGCCGAGCATGATCGGCACCTGTACGACGAAGAACAGCAGGACCCGCAACGAGCCGTCCCAGAACTTGTCGTCGGTGAACACGTCGACGTAGTTGTCCAGGCCGACGAACTGCGTGGTGCCGAAGAACGCCTGCGCACGGAAGAGGCTGAGGTAGGCGGCATAGCCGATCGGCGCCAGGAAGGTCAGCGCGAAGACCGCCAGGAACGGGCCGACGAAGATCCAGCCCTTCGTGTCGCTGCGGGACCACCGGCGACCGGGCGCGGGCGGTCGCCCACCACCGCGGGTCTCCCGGATGCTCTCCACTTGAGTCACGCCCTGGGACACGGTCCACCTCCTTTCACCGCCTTTCCGATGGCGGCCTGTTAACGTCAACAGGTACAGTGACGTACGACACATGTTGACGTCAACAGGTTGGCGGAAGGATTATTCGGCCCATGGCGACAGACAGCACGGCCTCGGGGCCAGTGACACGGCGAGGGGCCTCTCAGGCCGACGTTGCCCGGATCGCTGGGGTATCGGGACAGACGGTCTCGCGGGTCGCCAACGGCGCCCGCTATGTCGACGCGGCCACCCGGGAGCGGGTGCTGTCCGCGATGCGCGAGGTCGGGTACCGGCCCAACCGGGCGGCCCGGGCGCTGCGCAGCGGACGGTTCCAGAGTATCGGCGTGATCGCATTCGAGCTCTCCAGCGTCGGCACCACCCACACGCTCGACGCGATCGCGGCCGCCGCCACCCAGACCGGGTACGCCATCAACCTGCTGCCGGTGCTGGACGCCACCCAGGACGCCGTTCGAGCCGCGTTCGACCAGCTCGGCGAGCAGGCGGTGGACGGCATCATCATCCTGGTCGAGACGCACCGGCTCGACGGCGTCGCCGTACCGGACGGGCTGCCGGTGGTCGTGGTCGACTCCAGCGCGGAGTACGACTACCCGATCGTCGACAACGACCAGGCCCTCGGAGCACGGTTGGCCACCGAGCACCTGCTCGACCTCGGTCACGAGACCGTCTGGCACGTCGCCGGGCCCGAGCTGTCCTACTCCGCGCGGCGCCGCCGGACGTCGTGGCAGGAGACGCTCGAGGCCCACGGCCGAACGGTGCCGCCGGTGCTGCCGGGCGATTGGTCGACCGGAGCCGGCTACGAGGCCGGCCTCCGGCTGGCCGACAAGGAGGAGGTGACCGCGGTGTTCACCGCGAACGACCAGATGGCCCTGGGACTCCTGAGAGCCCTGCACGAGCGCGGTCGCCGGGTCCCCGACGACGTCAGCGTCGTCGGCTTCGACGACATGGAGGAGGCGGCGTACTTCTGGCCGCCGCTGACCACCGTCCACCAGTCGTTCGACGAGGTCGGCCGGGGCGCGGTCGATGCCCTGATCCGGGAGATCCAGTCCGGCGAGCACGAGCACCAGGAGGCCCTGGTGCGGCCCCGGCTGGTGGTCCGGGCCAGCACCGCCGCGCCTCGCAGGACGAACGCATGAGCCGGCGCCTCCACCGGTGGGTGCGCTGGCCCGAGTCGCTCGCGGTCGAGAACGCTCGCGGACCGCTCGGCTTCGGGGCCGACTACAACCCTGACCAGTGGGAACGGGAGGTGTGGGACGAGGACGTCCGGCTGATGCGTCAGGCCGGGGTGAACATCGTCTCCCTCGGGATCTTCTCCTGGGCCCGCCTGCAGCCGACGGCGGACACCTGGGACTTCGCCTGGCTCGACGAGGTGATGGACCTCCTGCACGCCCACGGCATCGCCGTCGACCTCGCCACCGCGACCGCCTCGCCGCCGCCCTGGTTGAGCACCGGGCACCCGGAGATCCTTCCGGTCACGCGCACCGGCGAGACCATGTGGCCGGGCGCGCGGCAGCACTGGCGACCGACGTCACCGGTGTTCCGGCAGCACGCCCTGGCGGTCGTCGAGAAGATGGCGAGCCGGTACGCCCAGCACCCGGCGCTCGCCGCCTGGCACGTCTCCAACGAGCTCGGTTGCCACAACCTCTACGACTACTCCGAGGACGCCGCGACGGCGTTCCGCACCTGGCTGTCGCAGAGGTACGGCGACCTCGACGGACTCAACCGCGCCTGGGGCACCGCGTTCTGGTCGCAGCGCTACAGCGACTGGAGCCAGGTGCTGCCGCCGCGGCTGACGCCCACCATCCCCAACCCGACGCACCAGCTCGACTTCAAGAGATTCTCCTCCGACGCCCTCAAGGACTACCTGCGCGCCGAGCGGGAGGTCCTCGACCGGCTAACCCCCGGCGTGCCGGTGACCACCAACTTCATGGTGATGGACCACTTCAACGGCATCGACTACGCCGACTGGGCGGCCGAGGTCGACTTCGTCTCCAACGACCACTACGTGCTCGTCGACGACCGCGCCCGCGACGAGCTGTCGTTCTCGGCCAACCTGACCGGCGGCATCGCCGGCGGTGAGCCGTGGTTCCTGATGGAGCACTCGACCAGCGCAGTCAACTGGCGCGCGATCAACCCGCCCAAGGCGGACGGCGCGCTGGTGCGGGACTCGCTCACCCACGTGGCGCACGGTGCGGACGCCGTCTGCTTCTTCCAGTGGCGGCAGTCCGTGGCCGGCGCGGAGAAGTACCACTCGGCCATGCTGCCCCATGCCGGCGAGGACAGCGAGGTCTATCGGACGGTGGTCCGACTGGGCGGACACCTCGAGCGGCTCGCCTCCGTCGTCGGGTCTCGGCGCCGGCAGGCCCGCGCCGCGATCCTCTTCGACATCGAGTCGTCGTGGACCCTCGATCTGGAGGCCAACCCGAGCTCCTCGGTGAGCCATCGGGCGGAGGCGCTCGACTGGTACGTCGCGTTCCTCGCGCTCGGGGTCCGGGCTGACGTCCTGCCCGTCGGCGCGCCGCTCGACGGGTACGACGTGGTGGTGGCGCCGGGGCTGCACGTGATGCCGGCCGCGACGGCCGACCTGCTGAGGAAGTTCGTCGACGGCGGCGGCCACCTGGTCACGACGTACTTCTCCGGCGTCGTGGACGAGAACAACCACGTGTGGCCGGGCGGCTACCCGGGTGCGCTGCGGGACCTGCTCGGCATCCGCATCGAGGAGTTCGGGCCGCTCCTGGACGGGAGCGAGGTCGTTCTCGACGACGGCAGTACCGGGACACGGTGGACCGACCGGATCACCGCGACGGCTCCCGGCACACAGGTCCTCGCGTCGTACAAGACCGGCCTGCAGGCGGGTCGCCCGGCGGTGACCCGACGAGCCCTGGGTCGCGGCTCGGCGACGTACGTCTCCACGCGGTTGGGTGCGGATGGTCTCGAGCCGCTGCTGGCACGACTGCTCGAGGCCGCGGGGGTGGACAGCGAGCTGCCCGCGGGGCTTCGCGGCAGGGTGGAGCTCGCCATCCGCGCAGACGGCGAGAGGGAGTACTGGTTCCTGGTCAACCGGACCGACGACGTGGTCGACCTCGGCGAGCTGGACGAGCTGGGCGGCCTCGGCGAGCCGATGTTCTCCTCGGGTGCCGATCGCGGCGTCGCCGAGCTGGCGGGCTCCGGGGTGGCCGTGTTCACCCGCACCGCCCGATGACCGACGAGCGCGCCCGCGGCGTGCATCTCCGACGTGGCGACACCAGCCTGGTCGTCCGGCTGGACCCCACCGAGCTCCCCTGCGTGCTCCACTGGGGACCGGAACTCGGTGAGACCGCGGTCGAGCACCTTCCCGACCTTCTCCGCTCGCTGGAGATGCCGAGCCTCGACGGGGCGATCTACCAGCACTCGTGGGCATCGGTGCTGCCGCAGCAGACCAGTGGCTGGGTGGGTCGTCCTGGTCTGCTGGGCAGCCGCGCCGGTCAGGCCTGGGCGCTCACCTACGACTCGGTGGACCACACGGTCACCGAGTCGACCGACTGCACCCGGCTCACCAGCGTCGCTCTGGACAGGTCGGCCGGGGTGGAGGTGACCACCGAGATCGAGCTGTTCGGGAACGGTCTGCTGCGCCTCCGTGCCTGCGTGCGGAACCTGGAGGCGACGCCATACGAGGTGACGCTGCTCGAGCCGGCTCTGCCGGTGCCGGCCGAGGCCGACGAGCTCCTCGACATGGCGGGGCGGCACGCCCACGAGCGCACCCCGCAGCGCCACGCGTTCACCCAGGGACAGCACGTCCGCGAGGCCTGGGGCGGTCGTCCCGGCCACGACTCGGCCACCGTGCTGTGTGCCGGCCGGTCCGGGTTCGGCTTCCGTGCCGGTCGGGTCTGGGGTGTTCACCTCGGCTGGAGCGGCAACCAGGTGCTCTGTGCCGAGAACTCCTTCACGGGCTGGAAGCTGCTGCGCGGAGGCGAGCTGCTCATGCCCGGCGAGATGGTGCTGGGCCACGACGAGACCTATACCTCGCCCTGGCTCTACGCCTCTTGGGGCGAGGGGCTCGATGCCTTCTCCGGCCGCTTCCACGAGCACCTGAGGGCGCGGGTCGTGCACCCACGGCGCGCAAGACCCGTACTCCTCAACACCTGGGAGGCGGTCTACTTCGACATGGACATGCCGAAGCTCGTCGAGCTCGCCGAGCGTGCGGCCGACCTGGGCGTCGAGCGGTACGTCCTCGATGACGGCTGGTTCAAGGGGCGGCGCGACGCCACGACCTCCCTGGGTGACTGGGTCGTGGACGAGGACGTGTTCCCCGACGGGCTCACCCAGCTGGTGAAGACCGTGCACAGCCTGGGCATGGAGTTCGGGCTGTGGTTCGAGCCCGAGATGGTCAGCCTCGACTCCGACGTGGCCCGGGCGCATCCCGAGTGGATCCTCGGCACCCACGCCGGTCCCGGCATCAGCTCGCGCGACCAGCACGTCCTCGACCTCACCGATGAGGACGCCTGGGCGCACGTGTTCGGTCAGATCTCGGCGCTGGTGGACCGCTACCGCATCGCCTACATCAAGTGGGACCACAACCGTGCCCTGACCGGCGCGGGTCGTGGCCGGGACCGCCGCCCCGGCGTCCACCTGCAGACCCTTGCGACCTACCGCATGATGGACGCGCTCCGTGCGCGGCACCCCGGGCTCGAGATCGAGGCCTGCTCCGGCGGTGGCGGGCGCCTGGATCTGGGGGTCCTCGAGCGGACCGACCGGGCCTGGGTCTCCGACTGCATCGACGCACACGAAGGGCACCGTCTGGTCCGGTGGACCGGGCTGATCCTCCCGCCCGAGCTGATGGGCACCCACGTGGGATCGAGCACCGACCACACCACCGGACGCCAGCACACCCTGCGCTTCCGTGCCGGCACCGCCGTGTGGGGACACCTCGGCATCGAGTGGGACCTCACCACCATGACGGACGAGGAGCGCGAGGAGCTCCGGGCCTGGATCGCGCTGCACAAGCGGTTCCGTGGTCTGCTCCACTCCGGCCGCGTCGTGCGGGCGGACGCCGTGCCCGACGGCCTGCAGCTGGACGGCGTGGTCGCCCCTGACGGGCGGGAGGCGCTGTTCCGTCTCTCGGCGCTCGACCTCACCCTAGGCCAGCCGGCCGGCCGCGTCCGGTTCCCCGGCCTGGCCGCGGAGAAGGCGTACCGGGTGACGCCGGTGCCTCTCGCGGTGTCGCCCGTGGACCGCCCGCGACCCGCGTGGTACGCCGGCGGCGCGGTGATGAGCGGCCGGCTGCTCGACGAGGTCGGCGTGATCGCGCCTCTGTTGGAGGCCGACGACCTGGTCATCGTGCACCTGGTCGCGGAGGTGGCGTCGTGACCGTCATCACCGATGCCGGCCACGTCACCCGGGGTTCGTCCTCCGTTCGCGCCGTGTTGGTCTGGCCGGGCTCCACCTGACGTACGGGTCCGATTGGCTGACTCACGCCTTACCGCTCGGGCTGGCATGCCAGCCATCGCCAGCAACAGGACCACACACACACATGAACCAGATCAAGTTGGTCGTCGCCGGTGCCGTGGCTCTTCTAGGCGCGATCGCCTTCAGCGGACACTTCTCGGACCGCACGCCGTCCGCCAGCGGACAGGCGAGCGCCGCGGTCACCAGCAGCAACACCCTTCGGATCGGTGTCGACAGCACCGAACCCGTCTACTACCAGAGCGGCGGCGAGACCTTGGGCTTCGACTACGAGATGGCCCGCAGCGTCGCCGAAGGCATGGGCGTCGAGCCCGAGTTCGTGGCGATGGACTTCAACGAGCTATTCCCGGCCCTGAGAGCGGGAAAGATCGACATGATCGGGGCCCAGGTCACGAGCACCTCGGACCTCGAGCGGGAGTTCGACTTCAGCGCGCCGTACTTCTCGACGTACGTCGCCTTCCTCACCCCCGAGGGATCGACCATCCGGAAGCGCGGTGACGTCAACGGGAAGAAGATCGCGGTCGTCGACGGCGCCGTCCAAGGGTCCTACCTCGAAGAGAAGTACCACGACGTCGAGATCGTCAGGGCCCCTGACGTGGGCGCTGCCATCGGGTTGATCGAGCGAGGCGAGGCGGACGCGTTGTTCCATGGGGCTCCTTACGCTCAGTCGATCATCAAGAGCGCGCCCATAGCCCTGGAGGAGCCGATCGTCTACCCGGTCAAGGACGCCCCGATCGGCTTCGTGATCCGCTCCGGCGACCAGCGCAAGGAACAGATCGACGAGGTCCTGAAGGACATGGTCCTCGACGGCGAGTGGATGCGGATCAAGACCGCGTACTTCGAGGCGGATCCGCTCGCCGATGTGTTCCGCGACAAGGGATCCTGAGTTCATCACTCCTGGCGAACGGCGCACATCCCCCTCGGGTCCGTGATAGACGGGAGTGATACACCCACGCTGAGCCGACCGGGAGGTCCGCCCCATGGAAACCTCGGCGCTCGTCGCGGTTCTCGCGACGATCGTCGCGTGGTGCGTCCTCGCAGGTCGCCTCCAACAGCTGGGGCTCACCGCCCCCATCGTGTTCGTGGCAGGCGGCTGGGTGTTCGCGGACGTACTCGGCCTTCTCGAGCTCGAGGCCGAACCCGAGCTGGTCAAGGTCATCGCGGAGGTCACCCTCGTCTGGGTCCTCTTCGCGGATGCGTCGCGGGTCCGGCTCGCGCAGTTCCGACGCGATCTGAGCACTTACGTCCGGCTGCTCGGTGTCGGTCTGCCGCTGACGATCGCCATCGGCACCGGAGCCGCGATGATCGTGCTCGGCTTCGACCCGTGGGCAGCGCTCCTGGTCGGCGCCGCGCTCGCGCCGACGGATGCTGCCCTCGGTGCACCCGTCATGTCGAACCCTCATGTGCCCGCGAAGGTGCGAAGCGTTCTGAACGTGGAGAGCGGGCTCAACGACGGGATCGCCACTCCGATCGTGCTGGTGGCGATCGCCGGGGTCGCGGTCGAGGAGGGGGTGCTCGGTGTCGAGAGCCCCGGCGGCGCGGTCGTCTCCCTGCTGGTCGGCCTGATCGCGGGCATCGTCGTCGGCAGCGTGGGCGGCGTGGTCACCAGGCGCGCACGCAAGCGCGGCTGGCTGTCCGAGGAGCTCGGCGGCCCGGCCGTGCTCGCACTGGCCCTGTTGGCGTACGCCGTAGCACTCGTCACGGATGGGAACGGGTTCGTCGCCGCCTTCGTGGGTGGCCTGGTCTTCGGCACCGTTGCCGGACGAAGCGGGGAGAAGGAGGTCTACTTCGTCGACCAGTCCAGCGACATGGCCTCGATGATCAGCTGGCTGATCTTCGGTGCACTGGCGATTCCGGTCATCCAGGACGCGTGGAGCTGGACGATGCTGGGCTACGCCGTGCTCAGCCTCACCGTCGTCCGCATGCTGCCGGTCGTCCTGGCACTGCTCGGCGCGGGGCTCGACCGCTACAGCGTGGTGTTCGTCGGCTGGTTCGGCCCGCGCGGCCTGGCCTCGGTCATCTTCGCGTTGATCGCGCTGGAGGATCTCCATGTCGCGGGTGAGGACGTGGTCGCGGTCATCTCGCTCACCGTCCTGCTCAGCGTGATGGCGCACGGGTTCAGCGCCGTACCCGCGGCGAACCGGTTCGCCGCGCAAGGACCGCCTGCGGATGGCTAGGAGCCGAGGAGCCCGATCGAGATGACCTGCCGGACCGCATCACTTCGCGATGTGACGCCCAGCTTCCGGTAGATCGAGGCGACCTGCGAGCTGACGGTGTTGCGGGAGACGAACAGTCGCTCGCCGATCTCGGCGATGGTGAGGTGGGTCTGGAGATAGGGCAGAAGGCGCAGCTCGGCCGGACTCAGGGGCGGCCTGCCAGCGGTGACACGTTCTGAGGAGTTGATCCTGGCGCGCAGCCTCGCGACCTGGTCGACCAGCACCCCGAGCTCCGGTCGGCGCTGCAGCACGTCGTCGATCTCGCGCAGCAGGTGCCGGGCGGACGTCTGATCGCCGCGTGCCCAGAACACCCTGGCCAGCTGGAGGCGACTGCGCACGGCCAGGTGCGGCAGCACGTACGTGCAGGACGGACGCGCGCGCATGGCCCGAGTCAGCTGCCGGTCGACCTCACCGAGATTCCCGTCGTGCAACCCGAGCCGGGCAGCGGCCGCGAACGCGAGGACGCTCATCGCGTAGTCGTACATCCGGTGCTTCTCGACGACGGCGAGGGCGGCGGCGACCCGCTCCGCCGCCTCGTCCCATCGTCCGCGTTCCATCGCCAACAGCGCGAGCTCGGCCTGAGCGTTGACGATGGTGTCGGTGTTGCCGAGCTCGGCTCCGGCGGTGGAGCTCTCGGCGAACAGGGCGGCGGCCCGTTCGACGTTCCCCAGGAGCAGCTGCGCCTCGGCGGCGTCGGCCAGGGCCGTGTCGCGCCACGGGCTCCACGGCGGTTCGTGGACCATGGCGAGGTCGGCATCACGCATCATCGCCGCAGGTCCCGCCGGGCACATGGCGGCCCGCAGCATGGCGCGCGCCGACTCGAACGATGCGGTGCCGTCCATCGGCACCCAGTCGTACTCCGCAGCCTCTGCCACCGCAGCCCAGCGCTGCGCCCCGAGGGGGTCGCCTCCGAGGACGTCCATCCAGGCGGCCAGTACGGCCAACGGCGGGTGCTCCTCGATGGCCGAGTCACCGAGCACGGACAGCCACCGCCTCACGGTCGACATCTGCCCGGCGCTGTAGGTCGGCAGCACCAGCTGCGTCGCGATCTGGACGCAGCGGTCCCGCTCCGACGTGTTCAGCAGGTGCTCGAGGGCCATCGCCGAGGACTCGTTGGCCTCGAACCAGTCGGCGGCCCGCAGGTGCAGCTTCGCGACGACCTCGGGCTCGACCCGACGCAGCTCTCCGAGCAGGAACTCGCGATACAGCGGGTGATAGCGGTACCACTCCCGCCGCCGGTCGAGCGGGAGCAGGAACGAGTTGGATCCCTCGAGCGCGAGAAGCCGGTCCTGACCGTCGGTGTCCCCCGACAGCGCATCGCACAGCGAGCCACAGAGCCGGTCGAGCACTGCGGTACGCCGCAGGAACCGTTGCGTCGCCTCGTCCTGATGGCTCAGCGACTCCCGGTAGAGGTAGTCGGCCACGTAGCGGTCGTCGCCGGAGATGCTCGACACGTCCTGTCTCGTGTCCCGAGCGATCATCGCCGCCAGGTGCAGGCCGGCCGCCCAACCCTCCGTCCGTTCGGTCACCACCATCGCCTGGTCACGGGTGAGCGGCACCTGTGCCGCGGTGAAGATCTGCTCGGCACCCGTCACATCCAGCGCCAGGTCGGGTCCCAGCACGTCGAGGACGGCGCCGGAGGCGCGCAGCCGAGCCAGGTGGGGCTGCTCGACGCGGCTCGCCGACACCAGCTGGGAGCCGGCCGGGACACCGGCGATGACCACGCTCAGCACATCGTGGCAGGCCGAGGAGTGCAGCTCATGCAGGTCATCCACCATCAGCACGAAGGGTTCCGGGCTTCGGCTGAGGGCGGCGGCCAGGTGCGGCGCGGCGCGCCCCAACGGCGAGACGCCCAGACCGCTCACGTCGGCGACCACGCCCTGCTGATCCGGCACGGCCCGCGCGTACGCCGAGGCGAGCAGCACGAGGAGTGCGCTGGAGTCGTCGTCCAGGCGGTCGAGCGACACCCAACCGACCGGGCGGTCCTCGGCCTCTGCCCACTGCGCCAAGAGTGTGGACTTGCCGTAGCCGGCGGGCGCGGTGATCCCGACCGACGGCGCGCCGCTGTTCCGGGCCGCCTCGATCAGAGGGGCCCTGCTCACCAGTCTGGGCGGCAGCTCGGGGACCGAGAGCTTGACGTCCAGCAGAACGTCGTCGAGCCCAGCGGCCGTTCGCGCGGCTTCACCAGCGTCTTCCACGCTTCGCACGCTAGAGATCCGGGCAGCACGACGTCTCATCCCTGACGGATGAGTTGTGGGCAGAGCCGGCGCACTCTACGGCCACCGTGTCATTCCTGACGCCCTCACGTTTCACACAATGAGAGTGATTCGCCCACGGGTCCGGACGACCAGATTGAGATCGTCCGTTCACCTCACGACCCGACATCGAGTCCCTCGCGGTCGGCGGCAATCCAAGGAGCGTCCCGTCATGACCGAACAGACCCCATTGAACGATGAGACCACCTGGAAGGCGCAGGAACCGCCACCCAGCACTTGGGCGACCGGCTTCATCTTGTTCGCCGGCGTGATGATGATCATGGCCGGCAGCTTCCAGGCCTTCTCCGGCCTCGTCGCCCTCTTCGAGAACGAGTTCTACGTCACGACTCCCAACTACCTGCTCCAGCTCGACGCCACCAGCTGGGGCTGGATCCACCTGATCCTGGGACTGCTTGTGGTGTTCGCGGGCTTCGCTGTGCTCAACGGCATGGTCTGGGGTCGCGTCATCGGCGTCACCCTGGCCGTGCTGAGTGCCTGCGCCAACTTCGCGTTCATCCCCTACTCGCCGTTCTGGTCGATGCTGATCATCGCTGTCGACATCTTCGTCATCTGGGCGCTGACGGCGCACGGGCGCGACATCACCCGCTGACGGGACCTGGGTTCGCCCGCTCCGGGTGATGTCTCGGACGGACCCGCCGGACAGCCTGGGGACCGGCCTCGTTCGAAGACGGGACCTGCCGAGAGGACCACCACCATGTCGAACGACTCGCCCATCACCCGCGAACTCCGAGAACCCACCGACGACCCGGTCGCCACCACCTCCGACCGACCCTCACGAGGACGCTCGATCGCGGCGGTGATCTGCCTGGTGCTGGCCGGGTTGTTGACCACGCCGGCGGCGGTGGCCTACTGGGGGCAGCGCACCTTGAACGACGCCGAGCGGTACGTCGAGACCGTCGGCCCCCTCGTGGAGTCTCCCGAGGTGCAGGACGTGATCGCGACCCGGGTCACCGCGGCGATCCAGCAGCAGGTCGACGTCGAGGCGATCCTCAACACCGCGTTCGCCGGCGTGATCGAGGACAGACCGCGCCTGGAGCAGCTCGTGGCGCCTCTTGCCGCGGCCATCAACGGTCTGGTGGAGCGCGAGGTACGCGCGTTCATCGCCTCCGACGAGTTCGCCGACATCTGGGTCCTGGTCAACACCAGAGCCCAGCAGACCCTCCAGCGCATCCTGAACGGCGACGACACCGGGGCCGTGTCGCTCCAGGGCGACGAGGTCGTGCTCGACATCGACGAGGTCATCGAACGGGTCAAGGAACGACTCGTCGCCCGGGGTCTGACCATCGTCGAGAACGTGCCCATCCCCGAGACCGACCGTCAGATCGTGCTGATGGACGCACCCCAGCTCCGGCAGGTACGCACGATCTACGCGTTCTCGAACCCGGTCGCCCAGTGGCTCCTTCCCGTGGTCGGGGTCCTGTTCCTGGCCGCCTTGGTGCTGGCCCGCCGCCGGCCTCGGATGGCGGTGTGGATCGGAGCGGTCATCGCCGCCAACGCCCTGGTGCTGGCATGGGCGCTGTCCATCGGGCGGCAGATGTTCGTCAACGCGCTCGCCGGCACCGATTTCGGGCCGGCGAGCAGGGTCTTCTTCGACACCCTGCTGACCTACCTCGACCGCGGCCAGCAGGTGGTCCTGTGGCTCGGTCTGGTGATCGTGCTCGCCGGCTGGTTCGCCGGCTCCAACAGGTACGGCACCACCGCACGTACGACCATCGGCGGGGGTCTCGAGAGCGTCGGCGCTCGTCTGGGGGACGGCCCCGTCGGTGGAGCCGGCAGCTGGGTCGCCGCCAACGTGACCTGGCTGCGCGTCGCCGTGGTGGCGCTGGGTGGCGTGGTCCTCCTCTGGGGCAACGACGTCACGATGGACCGACTCTGGTGGTCCCTGGCTCTGGTGCTCGCCCTGCTGGTCGTTCTCCAGATCCTGGCCGGAGCCGGCCGACCCAGGGAGGCATCCGCCTCCCTGGGCTCCAGCCCGGCGACCTAGAGCAGGTGGTGACCTCGGTCGGTCACCCGTTGCCCCACGCCCGCTCGATGACGTCGATCACCTTGGGCCGCAGGTCGCTGGCCGCGATGACCTCGTCGACCGAGCCGACCTCGACGGCGCGGTGGATGTCGTGCACGTCGTCGAACTCGGCCGCGACCTCGGCGATCTTGTCCGCCCGCAGCTGGGCGCGGAGCTCGGCCAGCTCGACGACGAGCTCGCCGCGCTCCCCGTCCTCGGCGTGGTCGATGCGCTCCTCGAGCGCGGCGACCCGAGGGTCGGCCGCCGCCCGCTTGGAGACCTCCGCAGCGAACACGACGGCCGCCGCAGGTGCACCACCGAGGACCGAGGCGTACGAACCCTCGATGGCAAGCACGGTCATCGACGGGTTCAGGTGCTTGGAGAACACCACGAACGCACCCCCGTGGTAGCGGGAGATGACGCAGAAGACGATCGGCCCCTGGAAGTTGACGACCGCGCGGCCGATCTCGGCGCCGTACTCGAGCTGCAGGTTGCGCATCGACTCCGGGGAGCCGTCGAAGCCGGACAGGTTGGCGAGCACCACCAGCGGCCGGTTGCCCGACGCCGCGTTGATCGCACGCGCGACCTTCTTCGATGACCGCGGGAACAGGGTGCCCGCGGTGTAGGTGTCCGGACCGTCGGTGGGAGGGAAGCCGGCGCGCGGCACCGGCTTGGACTCGATGCCGACCAGGCTGACCGGGTAGCCGCCGATCCGGGTGTCGACGACCACGGCGGTGTCGGCATCGGCCATGCCGGCCCACCGCTCGAGCATCTCGTGGTCGGCGTCGGCCAACGCCCGCATCACCGTGCGGATGTCGAAGGGTCGCTTGCGGTCGGGGTTGTGCTCGGCCGAGAAGATCTCGCCGACGCATGCGAAGTCACCCGCGTGGGGGAACGACGACACGTCGCGGTCGACCGGGTCGGAGGTCGGCGCGCGGCGCGGCCCGGTCTCGCCGGGAACCACGTAGCTGTGCTCGTAGTGCGCCATGAGCACCCGGAAGGCACCGGCCAGGTCGGGCACCCAGTACTGCGCCTGCCCGTTCGGGCCCATGACCCGGTCGTAGCCGCCGATACCGTGGTTGTCCTCGGCGGAGACACCGCCGGAGAAGTCGAGCGACTGCTTGCCGGTCAGCACCATCGCGCTGTCCGGGGTCATCACCAAGATGCCCTTGGTGTGCATCAGCATCGTCGCTTCGGCGTTCCAGTACGGCTGGGCACCGACGTTGATCCCGGCGACGACGATGTTGATCTCGCCGCCGTCCTGGGTGAACTGGACGATCCGGCGCAGCGCGGCCGCGACCCAGTCCATGTTCTCGGTGCCGCTCTCCATCGAGATCCGCGCACCAGCCGACACCGCGAACCACTCGACCGGGATCTTCATCCGCTCGGCGAGGTCGATGGCCGCGATCACCCGGGCACACTCGGGCTCCGAGAGCGCACCGAGGGACTTGAGCGGGTCACCGCAGAGCACGACTCTGCTGATGCCCTCGGGGTAGAGCGGGCTCGGGGTGGTCACGACGGCGACGATGATGCCGGCGCTGTTGAGCCCGGGAGCACGATCGACGGGTACGAGTACGCCGTCGGCGTCGAGGTCGTGCTCGACCACCGTGCCGCTCCCGGCCAGGGCGCGCTGGAGCTCGTAGGGGTAGACGAGACCGCGGCGTCGGGCGCGCAGCACCTTGGCGGCGTACTCGTCCATCGGGGCGAGCGGCTCGGTGGGCGGTTCGATGACGTCGGCCACGACGCCCGCGCCCGGCTTGGCGTGGAAGCGGATGGCCAGCGGGGTCGGGTCGCCGCCGTCCCGACCGGCCACCCGGCCCTGCGCGAGCACCTCCTCGATCCCGGCGCCCTCGCTGAGCGGGGTGATCTTGCTCTGGAGCGCGGTGATCTGGTCGAGATCCGCCTCGACGACCGGCCACACCGTCACCCACACGTGGTTCACGTCGAGCTTGGTGCCCTCGCGGCCTCGGGCGGTGCGTACGCGGCGGATCGCCTCGAGGCAGTTCTCCACGGCACGCTCGACGTGCGGCAGCGCGATCACGCGGCCCTCGTCGTCGCGGACCACGGCGAGCTGGCGGGCCTGGGCGGCCGCCACGAGCCGACGGTCGGCCGGGTTGGCCCGGGCGACGCACTCGTAGAGCAGCACATCGTCGGGCGCGGCGAGCCTGGTGACGTCGAACTCGCTGAGCCGCCACAGGTTGAGCCTGCGACCGACCATCGGGTGCATGCCCCGGACCAGGCTGTCCTCGACCAGCTCGGCGGTCGGGGTCTGCGGGGCGCCGTCCGCGTGGTGGCGGTAGGTGAAGTAGTCGATCGGCTGCGGCGCGGCATGGCACACCGCGACCGAGACGCGACGGGCGCGGCGGGCGAACTCGTGGCCGGCGAGCATCTTGGCGAGCTCGGCCGAGGCGAGGTCCGGATCGGTCGGCGCATCCGTCCAGCGCAGGTAGATCTCGACGACGTCATCGTGGTCGGAACTCAGCGCCGAGGTGATGGCGGCACCGAGCTCGCCGTCGGGGCTGGCGAGCTCGGTCACGTCGCCGATGGTGGACACCACGCGGGTCGCGCCCTTGTCGTCCGTGGCGTACTCGGCGTGCACGAGCGGGCGTCCGTCGCCGTTGCCGGTGCCGGTGACGGTCAGGTCGTGCAGGTGGTAGTCGCGGTAGTGGCGCCGGATCAGCACCTCCAACAGCGGCTCGCTCTCGGGGAGTCCCTCGATCAGCCGGTCACGGAGGAAGCCGACCAGCGGCTCGGGGACGGCCGCCAGTGCGTCGACGCGGGCGGCCCGGTCGGGGGCGTTCGGGTCGGTGAGGGCGGCGACCTCGGCCGGCACACCCTCCAGCACCGCGCGGCGCTCGTCATCGACCAGCGGCTGGTCGAACCAGCCGAACCGTACGGAGCGGGCCAGGTCGCCGACCACGGCGAACCGGAGCTGCGTGGCGCGCACCATCCGCTCGAGCAGCGCGCGGACCTCGGCGGCGTCCTCCGTCGCCGGGGGCGGGTCGCCGAGCCAGCGCTGCAGCACCCCGATCGCGACGTCGACGTCGGAGGGATGCTGCTGGGCGAGGAAGATGCGGAACACCGCGCGCTCGAGCTCCGGCGTACGTTCGAGGTCGGTGACGCCGTGGTGCGCGAGCACCCGCAGCAGCTTGTCGCGGAAGTGGTCCGGGAGCGCGCCCCGGTCGGGGTCGAGGCTGCGCAGGTAGGTGTGGAAGTACTCCCGCGAGCTGTGCACACGCAGCTCGGTGGACGGCTCGTCACCGGCCGGGCGGTTGCGGCTGAGCTCGGCGAAGTCGGCGAACAGGGCCAGCAGGTCCATCTCGACGCGCAGGGTCTCCGCGGGCGCGCGGGTGGAGCGAGAGGCCAGATGGGCGGCGAGCAGCGCCGGACGCTGATCATCCTCGACGTCGTAGCCGAGCAGCAGACTGCTCAGGTCGTCCAGGGCACCGTTGCTGCGGCCGGGCTCGGTGGTGGGCTCGGGCAGATCGAGGTCGGCCAGGGTGGCGGTGGTCGCCTCGCCCTCGGCCTCGCCGGTCGGCTCCAGGCGCAGCAGCGGCGCCGCGGTCTCGACCTGGCTCCCGACCCGGACCAGGAGCTCCTTGACCCGGCCGGTGAACGGCGCGGTCAGCGCGGTCTCCATCTTCATCGACTCGAGCACCAGCACGGGGTGCCCGGCTGCCACCTCGTCGCCGACGGCGAGCGGGGTGGACACGACCAGCGCCGGCGCGGGGGCGCGGACCATACCGCCCTCGTCGCGGCTGACCCGGTGCATCACGTCGTCGACCTCGACCAGATGGACGGGGCCGTGGGTGGCGGTGACCAGCCGGTAGCGGTGGCCGTCCACGGTGAGCCGGCCGTGCACCTCGTCGATCCGGTCGAGGGTGGCGGTGAGGGTGCGTCGCTCGCCGCCGGCCGTGATGGTGACCTGGTAGCGGGCGGGTCCGGACTGCCGAACGGTCAGGGCGTACGTCGCCCCGCGCAGCTTCAGCTCGATGGTGCGGGCTGGGTCGTGCTGGATCTGGGGGCGGCCGCCCTGGGCGGTCTGGAGCATGCGGGCGATCTCGCCGCGCTCGGCCTCGTCGTACCCCTCGATCGCGGCAGCGACGAGCGCGACGCCGGCGTGCCGGGCCGCTTGGAGCCGTCCCTCACCGCGCACCCGGTCGATCCATCCGGTGTCGGCCCAGGACGGGCTGCCGGTGGTGACCTCGGGCTGGTCGAGGAGATCGAGGATGAAGCTCTTGTTGGTCGCGCCGCCGTCGATGATGACGGTGGTCTCCCCCATCGCCCGGCGCAGTCGCGCCAGCGCCTGCTCACGGTCGGCGCCCCAGGCGATCACCTTGGCGATCATCGAGTCGAAGTCGGCCGGGATGGTGTCGCCCTCGGCCACGCCGGTGTCGACGCGGATGCCGGGGCCGGCGGGGAACTCGAGGCGGCTGATCCGCCCCGGAGCGGGCGCGAAGTCGCGGTCCGGGTCCTCGGCGTTGAGCCGGGCCTCGACCGCGTGGCCGCGCTCGAGCGGCCGGTCGCCGGCGAGCGGTACGCCGGAGGCGACCTGGATCTGCAGCGCGACCAGGTCGGTGCCGGTCACGGCCTCGGTGATGGGGTGCTCGACCTGGAGGCGGGTGTTGACCTCGAGGAAGGCGAACGTCTTCTCGCCCGGGTGGTAGAGGAACTCGACGGTGCCGGCTCCGGCGTAGCCCACCGCCGTGGCGAGCCGCTCGGCGGACGCCTTGAGCTCGGCGGACTGGTCCTCGGTCAGCAGCGGGGAGGACGACTCCTCGATGACCTTCTGGTTGCGCCGCTGCACGGAGCAGTCGCGTACGCCGATCGCCCAGGCGGTGCCCTGACCGTCGGCGATGACCTGGACCTCGACGTGGCGGGCGTCGGTGACCAGCTTCTCGAGGAACACGACGCCGCTGCCGAAGGCCCGCTCCGCCTCGTCCCGGGTGCGCTGGTACGCCTCGGCGAGCTCGGCACCGGAGGTGACCTTCCGGATGCCGCGACCGCCGCCACCGGCGGTGGCCTTGAGCATGAGCGGGTAGCCGATCTCCTCGGCGCTCGAGAGCGCCTCCTCCAGCGTGTTCACGCCCCCGCGGCTCCACGGAGCGACCGGGACGCCGACCTCCTCGGCGATCAGCTTCGAGCCGATCTTGTCGCCCAGCTTCCGCATGGCCTCGGCGCTGGGGCCGATGAAGGTGACGCCCAGCCGGTCGCACAGCTCGGCGAAGGCGGGGTCCTCGGCCACGAAGCCCCAGCCGACCCAGGCGGCGTCGGCCCGGGAGGCGACGAGCGCCCGCTCAAGGACGGCGAGGTCGAGGTACGGGCGATCCGCGGCGGCGCCGAGCAAGTAGGCCTCGTCGGCCTCGCGTACGAACGCCGACCCGGCGTCGACGTCGGTGTGCAGCGCGATGGTGCGGATCGTCCCTTCGGACGTATCCCGCGCGTTGAGGTCGCGGACAGCATGGATCAGACGCATCGCGGCTTCACCGCGGTTGACGATGGCAATTCGAGAGACCTGTGGCACGGTGCAGACCCTTTCATCTGCCGCCGCTCCTGTGACCGCTCAACTCCGACAGGCTTCGCCGGGATTCCTTGTGGGTCCTTCCCAAGCGAGACGGGTCGACCGGCGTCCCTACAGCGTTCGGCGGGCGCCGTTGACCTTCTGCCGAAGCCAGGCGGGGATGCGATCCTCGTCACGTGGGAAGGTCTCGAGGTCGAGGGCGTACAGCCCAGGGTGCGCGGGCCATCGCCAGACGGGCTCGTCCTCGTAGTTGAACGCGACGTTCGTCGTGGGCGCCTCGCCGCCCTCGCACGCGATGGTCCAGCGCGCGGAGAACCAGGCCCCCTTGCCGGGCTCGTACATCACCCGCCGGAGCTCATCGGTCAGGGCGAGGATCGTGTCGGGTGGCCGGGCGTGCGCGAAGCTGCCGTCCGGGCGATGGACGTCGATGCGGCCGGTGAAGAACATGGACAGGTTGCGGTGGTTGAAGACCAACGTGGACCAGTCGCCCTCTACCTCGTCAGCGAGGTGGAGGGCGATCTCGTCGATGAGCTGTTCCTGTCTGACCACAGGAGGAACGGTCATGCCCCTCAACCTACTACCGCTGTCGACACCATTTCGAAACTCCGTTTCGCAGAGCAGGAACGGATGTGTTGTTTCTGACACGCGACGGAACCGTGAGTTCCTCGTGACGCGGTGAACGCGGAGCGCCGTCCACGGCTAGGTTGAGCAGGTGACTCGGAATCCGCGACAGTCCCTGGATCGCTCGGTGCTGCGGCTGGGCGCCCGCGTGCGGGAGCTGCGCAAGGGGCAGGGGATGACGCTGGTCCAGCTCGCCGAGGCGACCGACCTGTCGCACCCGTTCCTGAGCCAGATCGAGCGGGGGATGGCGCGGCCCTCGATGTCCTCGCTGTTCCGGATCGCCGAGACGCTGGGCACGACCCAGCAGGCGCTGCTCGCGGACAGCGTCGAGAGCGCCTCCGCCGGCCCCGTGACGGTCGTACGCCGCTCCGACCCCGGCACCGCGGAGGCGTCCAACGGCATGGTGCAGGCGCTGGTCGCCGGGGCCGACCACGCGTTCATCCCGATGGAGTTCGCCGGGGACGAGCCGACCTGGGACCGCTACTGGCAGCACGAGGAGGACGAGTTCGTCTACGTGGTCGGCGGGACGCTCCGGATCGACCTGGACGGCGAGGAGCAGGTCATGGAGACCGCCGACTCGGTCTACATCCCCGGAGGCGTACGGCACCGGTGGGCCAGCGCCGACGGCGAGCTCTTCCGGCTGCTGGTGGTCAAGGAGCAGCTCAGGCGCTGAGCCGCCCCAGATCCGCGACGATCTCGCGCTCGTCGGCGGTGGTGAGCACCCCGTCGCGGACGACGACCCGGCCGGCCACGACCACGTGCCGGGGACGCCGTCCGGGCGAGGCCCACAGCAGGCCGGCGACCGGGTCGTGGACGCCGGCGTCGGCGACCCCGGAGACGTCCCAGACGCACAGGTCCTGGTCCTCCCCCAGCCTCGGTCGGCCGAGGCCGGCCGCCGAGCCGGTGGTCGCCATCGCGAGCGCCTCGGCGGCCGCCAGCGGAGGACCCACCAGCGGTGCCACCTGCATGGCGAGACGGGCGTCGGCGAGCAGGTGACCGGCGTCGTTGCTGCCGCCACCGCTGGTGCCGAGCCCGACCGCGATCCCCGCCTCGCGGAGCGCGGCGACCGGCGCGATCCCCCACCCCATCGGCAGGTCGCAGCCGGGCGCATGGGTGGCACTCACCCCGGCCGCGCTCAGCCTCCGGATCTCGTCCGGCGTCACGTCGCACAGATGGGCCAGGGTCACGTCGGGCGCGAGCCAGCCCCACTCCTCCAGCAGGTCGATCGGGCGGCGGCCGTAGCGCTCGGCCGCGATCGCGACGTCGACCTGCTCGTTGGCCTGGGTACGCCGCCGCAGCCCGCGCCGGGCAGCCACCTCCCCCATCAGCCGGAAGGTCGGCTCCGGATCGGAGTGCACCCCGGCCGGCCCGACCGCGACCTGCAGCATGCCGTCGGCGCTCACCCCGCCGGGTGCGTCCCCCACCAGCGCCTCCGCGATCAGGTCGGCGCTGTGCGCCGCGGTCTCGGGGTCGTCCCGGGCGGCACCGCGGACGAGGACCAGGCGGGCGCCCAGCTCGGCCGCCGCTCGCGCGGTCCCCTGCGCCAACGGCACCGTCTCCTCCGGGGTCAGGGAGCCCGGCCAGGTCAGGTGATGGTCGGCCACGGTCGTCACCCCGCAGAGCAGCGACTCGGCGAGCCCGGCCCGGGCGGTGGCGTAGGTGAGCTCGGCATCGACCCCGACGCGGTCGTAGGCCGCCGCCATCGTGGGCAGCCAGGTCGCCATCGGGACGCCGCGCGTCCCCGGCAGCGTGCGGAACGCGGTCTGCAGCAGGTGATGGTGGGCGTTGACCAGGCCCGGCGTGACCAGGCAGCCCGAGGCGTCGAGCGTGTCGTCGGGCCCCTCGATCGAGAGGTCGCCCGTGGCTGCCCCGGTGATCCGCAGCGTCATGCCGACGGCGTGAAGCGGGAGGCCTCCACGATGACCTCGGCCAGCGTGGCGACCCCGGCCTCGAAGCGGAGCTTGCCGTCCTCGGCGGTGGCGGTGGTCGGGTCGCCGAGGTAGCCGTCGGTGCCGAAGTCGTCGGAGAGCCAGCCGAAGGAGACCGGCTTGCCGAAGCCGATGTGCGTATAGCCCGCGAGGTGCGCGGGCACCTTCCGCTCCCCGCGCTCCTGGTGCACGAGCTCGGGCCGCAGGTGGAGCATCATCGAGGTCTCGCCGTGGCCGCCGTGGATGCCGAGGCCGAGCTCGTCCTCCCGCGAGGAGCGTCCTCCCTGGTCGGGTGGCACCGAGAGGTGCGCGAAGAAGGTCGCCAGCCCGAACTGCTTGCGGAGCTCACGGCTGGCGACCTGCCCGAGCGCAGAGTTGCCGCCGTGGCCGTTGACGAACAGCAGCCGGGTGATCCCGGAGGTGCTGAGCGAGCGGCCGATGTCGACCAGCACCCGCATCAGGGTGTCCCAGGAGAGCCAGATGGTGCCGGGCGACCAGGAGTGCTCGTCGGACTTCGTGTAGGCCAGCGGCTCGAGCAGCACCACGGACGCGCTGCCCGCCTCGGCCACGGCCGCCACCGCTGCCGAGGCCGCCTCGGCAGCGATCACGTAGTCCGTCGAGACCGGCAGGTGGGGACCGTGCTGCTCGATCGCGCCGAGACCGAGCACCGCGACGGTGTCCTCGGGCAGAGCGGCGATCTCGGGGGCGGTGAGGTCGGCGAAACGGGGCATCAGCGGACTCCGATGTTGATGCGGGTGTCGACCAGCGCGTGGTCGGTGAGCTTGCCCTGGTTGAGCAGCCCCTTGGGGTCGCGCTCGCGCGCGACCGCGGTAACGAGCTCGACGTTGCGGTCGACGTACCACTGGTGGGGCGAGTGCACGCCGACCCCGATCTCGTCGAACCGCGGGATGCCGGCGAGGACCTGCTCCTCGGAGACGTACTCGGCGACCACCATCGCCAGCGGGGCGGTCCCCATCAGCTCCAGGTGCAGCCAGACGGGGCCGTCGTAGACCTTCCGCACCCGGTCGGCGTCGTTCCAGTAGAGCTCGCCGCCGGTCTCCATGTGGAACCAGCTCCGGTCACGGTGGGCGCGCTGGAGGAAGTAGACCGGATGGTTGTAGGACATCCCGGAGAGCAGATCGGTCGCGGCGTAGTCCTCCAGACGAGCCCGTACGCTGCCTCCGGCCACCATCACGAGCGACTCGATCTCGGCGACCGTGGAGGCCTCCGCGATCACCCGCAGGCTGTGCTGGGACGGGTCGAGCTCGACGTTGGTGGTCAGGGTCGGGACCAGCGCCGGCTCGTCGCCCGAGGCCAGCCTCGGCAGCACCGGCAGGTCGAGCAGGCGGCGGTGCACGGACACCATCGCGTCCCAGCTGTCGAAGGCGGCGTAGACCGCCACCCAGTCCCGTGCGGGATCGGTGCGGACGACCACCGAGGTCACCACGCCGGTCACGCCGTAGGCGTGGATGTAGGGCAGCGTCTCCTCGCCGGTCACCGTGAACAGGCGTCCGCTGCCGTCCATCGGGGCCACCGTCAGCTCGGTGACGAAGCCGTCGGAGGTGGTGCCGTGCTCGATGGTCCCGGTGCCGGCGCTGCCGCCGCCGATGAAGCCGCCGATCGTGGAGCCCTTGGTGGAGGGGAAGATCCACAGGTCGCGCCCCGCCGCCCGGGCGACCTTGTCGATGCGGGTCATCCGGGCACCGGCCCCGGCGCGTAGGTTGCCGTCGGCCAGCACCTCGATCGAGTCCAGGCCGCGCAGGTCGAGGATGATCCCGCCGGTGAACGGTGTCGCCTGGCCGTAGTTGCCGGTCCCGGCGCCACGCGGGACGACCGGCACGTCGTGCTCGTAGGCCACGGCCAGCACGTCGGCGACCTCCTGCTCGGTGCGCGGCCGGACGATGGCGTCGGCGACGTACCTGCCGCTCGGCACCTTCTCCTGGAGCACCGGCGACATCCGGGACCAGTCCGAGGAGAGCTTGACCAGAGCGGCCGGGTCGGTCTCGACCCGGTCCACGCCGAGGCGGTCGGCGACCAGGGCGGTCACCTGGGACGTACGCTGCGAGATGGTCATCGACATCACTTCATCGAGATCGAGTCGTCGATGAACCGGTTGTCGTAGAGCGACTCCGGGTCGATGTCGTCGGACGTGATCGTGCCGGCCTGCTTCATGATCGGCGCGAACGTCTCGACGATCCCCTTCATCCGCTCGCCGTCGATCTGGCCGAAGACTCCGGACTTCGGGTCGTCGTGGACCAGGTCGAGGTCGGTCATCGTCTTGGCGGCGTACGCGGCGACGCCCTCGCTGTAGGTCCAGCCGGTCTGATAGCGCTCGACGATGTCGACGATGATCCCGTTGGCCCAGTCCGGGTCGGCCAGGTAGTCGATCTCGGCCTGCTGCATCACCGGGACGAGCTTCTCCAGGCAGTCCGCCTCCTTCTGGACGTCCTCGGCGCGCACCGCGATCGGCTCGGGGTAGATGGTGTAGCCGACCTCGGCGAGCAGCTGGTAGCCGATCGGCTTGGCCCAGCTGCTGATCTCGTTCTCGTAGATGTAGGGCTCGGCGGTGGCGAACCCCTGCTGCAGGATCGTGGGCTCGGTGACGAAGCGCTGCGGGGTGCCCTCGTAGGAGAGGTCGGACTGCTTCTTCTCGATCATCCCCTGCGACTCGAGCAGCGCCGGGATGACGTCGCCGGCGGTGACGACCGGGTCGCCGTCGCCGGCGGCCTCGGCGATGGTCTTCGCGTCGTCCTGACTCTTCGGGTCCCACATCAGGATCTGGGGTGAGACGGTGAGCTGTGAGGCCAGCGCGACGGTCGGCTGCTTCTCCGCGGCCGCGATCGCGGCGTCGGTGTTGACCGCTCCGATGAGGATGTCCTTGTCGAGGTACATCGTCGCGGGGACGGGCTGGAAGCCGGTCGCCGGCCCACCCGAGCGGACCTCGATCTTCACGCCCGTGTCGACGCCCCCGGAGACGAGCGGCCCGGTGACGGTCTTCTTGTCGGTGTCGACGGTGTAGCCCTCGCCGATCAGGCTGTACATGCCGCCGTGCTCGGCCTCGGGCTGCCAGTCCTGCTGCATCACGACGGTCGCGGGACAGACGTCGGAGAGGTCCTTCGCGCTGCCCTTCTCCGCCTTCGTCACCTCGCCTGCGGTGGCGGTGTTGGCGGAGCCGGCGTCGCTCCCGCAGCCGGCCAGTGCGAACGGGGCCATCGTCGAGAGTGCCACGAGGGTGGCGGCGCGCAGGGGTATGTGTCGGTTCATGCTGTGTCCCTTGTCTATGGGTAGAGCTTGGGGGATGGAGTGAGATCAGCGCTCGCCGTACCACTTGCCGATGACGGCGCGGTCGAGAGCGGCGAAGGCCGAGAAGACGACGACACCGAAGAGGGCGGTGAGGATGATCGCCAGGAAGAGCGGCTCCATGCTGAGCCGGAGCGTGTAGACGCGGAGCAGGCCACCGATGCCGGGGCTGCCCTGCTGGAAGTAGAAGTCGCCGACGATCACGCCGATGACCGAGAGCCCGGCGGCGTTGCGCAGGCCGGTGAAGATCGCGGGCATCGCGGCGGGCAGCTGCAGCTTGAGCAGCCGCTGCAGCCGCGTCGCCCGGTTGAGGGTGAAGAGGTCGTGCGCCGGCGCCGTCGCCGACTGCAGGCCGAAGAGGGTGTTGGCGATCATCGGGAAGACCGCGATGATCACGCAGACCACGATCCGGGCCGCGATGCCGTAGCCCATCCAGATCCCGATCAGCGGGGTCAGCGCCAGGATCGGGACCGTCTGCAGGATGACGGCATAGGGGTAGAGCACCTTCTCCAGCAGCCGGGTCTGCGCCATCACCATCGCCCAGGCCATCCCGATGACCACCGCGATCGCCAGACCGGCCAGTGCGACCATGACCGACTGCCACAGCGCGGCGAGCATCGGCTGCATGATCTCCGGCCGGCCCAGCGTCTCGCCGAAGACCTGGTGCGGCGGCGGCAGGAGGAACCGCTTGTCCTCACCGAGGACGAGGTACGTCACGGCGTACCACACGGCCGCCAGGCCGGCGAGCGCCGCGATCATCGGCAGGACCTTGGCGATGATGCTGCGGAGCACCGGGGACGTACGTCTGGTGGGCGGCTCGGCAGGCGCGGCCTCGGTCACGGGCTCGACGTCCGGCTCGACGATCA
The DNA here is from genome assembly GCF_040302125.1 of Nocardioides sp. NPDC127514. Lineage (NCBI taxonomy): Bacteria > Bacillati > Actinomycetota > Actinomycetes > Propionibacteriales > Nocardioidaceae > Nocardioides > Nocardioides sp. NPDC127514. Next base: position 173,798 of record NZ_JBEORF010000006.1, read on the forward strand.
GCTCGGTGCTCAGCTCGGTGCTCATGCGTGCTCCTCCAGTGCCTCGGAGACCTGGCCGACCAGGTGGGCGAAGTCGGACTCGAAACGCAGCTCGGGTGGGCGTGGGAACTCCCAGGGCACCGGGATCTCCGCGACGATCCGGCCCGGCCGGCCGCTCATCACGACGACGCGGGTCGAGAGGTAGACGGCCTCGGCCACCGAATGGGTGATGAAGAGGCCGGCGAAGCCCAGCAGCTTGAAGAGTCGCTGCAGCTCGGTCTGCATCGCCAGCCGGGTGATCTCGTCGAGCGCGCCGAACGGCTCGTCGAAGAGAGCGAGGTCGGGCTCGGCGACCAGGGCCCGGGCGATCGAGACCCGCATCCGCATGCCTCCGGAGAGCTGGCGCGGATGCTGCTTCTCGAAGCCGGTGAGGCCGACCAGGTCGAGGGCCTCCTGCGCCGCTCGGCGGCGCTGTTCCTTGGGGAGCCCGCTCAGCTCGCCGATCAGCTCGACGTTCTTCCGGGCGCTGCGCCACTCCAGCAGGGTGGGGTCCTGGAAGACGTAGCTGGTGGTGTCGGCGTCGACGTCGACCCGGCCGACGGTGGCGTCCTCCAGTCCCGAGGCCAGCCGGAGCAGGGTGGACTTGCCGCAGCCGGACGGGCCGACGACGGAGACGAACTCTCCGGCGTCGACGCTGAGGTCGACCCCGGTCAGCGCCGTGGTACCGGTCGGGAATCGCTTCGTCACCCCCGAGAGGGCGAGCGTGGCGGTGGTGGTCGTCGTGTTCATGTCACCTCGGCATGGGTTCGAGATCGAGGACGGTGCTGACGCGGGTGTCGGCGAGCACGCGGCCGCCATGGACGACGACGCGGGCGGTCTGCGCTCCGGCGACGACGTCGTCGAGAGGTACGTCGGGAACGAGAATGAAATCGGCCCGGCTGCCGGGTCCCGTGCCCGCGTCCGGCAGCCCGAGCACGGTGCGGGTGCTCGTCGTGACCGCGGCGAGGGCCTCGGCCGGCCGGAGATGACCGGCGGCGACCAGGAGCGAGGTGGTCTCGAACGGGTCGGCCCGGCCGACCGGGTTGAAGGGGTCGCGCAGGTTGTCGGCACCGGCGGCGACCGGCACCCCCGCCTCGAGCAGCGCCCGGACCGCGGTGAGACCGCGGCACCGCACCGTCCGCGTCGCGGCCCTGCAGGTAGAGGTTGGTGATCGGGAGCGTCACGATGCCGATCCCCGCCTTCGCCACCAGGTCCACGACGGGAGCTCGGCGGTCGTGGTCGAGCATGCCGAGACGTACGCAGTGGGAGGCGGTCACCCGCTGCGACAGTCCGCGGGCGATGACCTGCTCGGCGAGATCGGCCAGGTCGAGGTGGCCGGTGGTGGTCTGCTCGTCGGTGTGCAGGTCGACGGCGAGACCGGAGCGCTCGGCGTGGTCGAGGATGCGGCTGGTCTCCTTGGCGGGCTCGTCGGCCAGGTGCGGACACCCGCCGAGGACGTCGATCCCGCGCCCGATCGCGTCCTCGATCACCGCATCCGGGACGTCCTGGCCGGCGAGCAGGCAGACCTGGAGGGTGACCGTTCCGCTGAGCTCCTCGCGCAGGCCGAGCAGCGCATCGACCCCGCGCAGCGGGTCGCCCGCGAGGAGGGCGTCGGCGTGCGTACGGATCGTGGTGATGCCGTTCGCGACATAGCGGCGGACCGCGCGCCGGGCGCGGTCGGCGAAGTCGTCGGAGGTGAGCGCGGGAACGAGCGAGCGCCACTGCTCGATGGCGGTCACCAGGTCGTTCCCGGCCTGCGGGCCCGGCTCGATCTGCTCCGCGCTCAGCGCCTTGTCGAGGTGCGCGTGCGGCTCGCCGGCGGCGGGGATCAGCCGCCAGCCCGTGGCATCTGTCCCGGGACCGCCCTCGACCGGCCGGACGACGTTGATCTCGCCGTCCGCGAGGTCGAGATCGGCGAAGGTGCCGTCGAGGAGACGTACGCCGCGCAGAGCGGTCAGCTCCACGCCGGCCAGCTGCGCCGGGCCGTCCACCGGACCGATCTGTCCCGCACTTCGTGCCACGGCCATCGACACCCCTTCCGGCTCAAATGTTGATGAGATGAACATTTTCGAGCGTAGGGAGCGGTTATTTCGGCGGCGTAACCGTTTCGGTCCTCCTCGATGAAACCAGCGATGGCGGTCGTCCGGTCAAGCACGGGCGACGGACGATCAACGCGGGCGCGCGGATCGCGGCGACGATCGAAGGGTGACAACGACTTCGCCTGAAACGACCCCGTCCACGACCACCTCCCAGGGCCGAGCGGCGCCGGTGGTCGCCCTCGCCGCCGGGATCGCGATCCTGGTCTCGAGCGAGTTCCTGCCCGCGGGCGTACTGCCCACGATGGCGCGCGACCTCGGGATCAGCGAGGGGACGGCCGGGCTCGCGGTAGCGGCGACCGCGATCGCCGGGGCCGCGACCGCACCGACCATCGCCATGCTCCTCCCCCGGATGGACCGGCGTACGTTGCTGGTCGGCCTGCTCATCGCCGCGGCCGTCGCCAATCTGGCCGTCGCGATCTCCCCCGGTTTCATCGTCCTGCTCCTCGGCAGGCTCGTGCTGGGTGCGGCGATCGCCGGCTACTGGTCCTTCGCGTTCGCCGTCGGGACGTACGCCTCGCCGGGCCGCGACCACGTCATCTCGACCTCGATCGCGCTGGGCGTCACGGTGGCCACGATCGTCGGCCTGCCGCTGGGCTCGCTGCTCGCCGACGGCCCCGGGTGGCGCTGGGGGTTCGCGGCCGCGGCGGTGCTGAGCCTGGTCTCCGCCGCCGCGCTGGCCCGGGCGCTGCCGTCGGTGCCGGCCCACCCGTCGGCCGGGCTGACCATGATGCGTCAGGCCCTCCGCAACCCGCGGCTGGTCGCCGGTGTGCTCCTGGTGGTCGTGGTGGTGCTCGGCAACTTCGTGGCGTACCCGTTCATCCGGATCGCGATCTCGGAGACCTCGCCGGGCGACGGCATGTGGATGCTGGCGCTGTGGGGTGTCGGCGGGCTCTTCGGCAACCTCGCGGCCGGGCGGTTCGCCGACCGGCTGCGGGTCGTCGTCACCGTCGCGCCGCTCCTTCTCGCGGGCGGGCTGGTGCTGACGTTCCTCGCCGAGAGCACGCCGGTCATGGCGGTGGCCATGATCGTGTGGGGCTTCGGGTTCAACCTGGTGCCGGTCGGCACGCAGCTGTGGGTCACCCGCGTCGAGCCCGAGCGCACCGAGTCGGCGCTGGCGCTCCAGGTCACCGCGTTCCAGGTCTCGATCGCCCTCGGGGCGGCGCTAGGAGGCGCGGTCCTCGATGAGTACGGCGTCGGCCGGGTGCTCCTCATCGGCGCGGTCGGTGCGGTGATCGCCGCGGTGGGGTTCGCGGCGGTTCGCGTCCCGCGTGGTTGAGCCGTCCCGCCACGCCTGCGGCCCGGTCCCGTGGACCGTGGTGAAGGCGCGGCTGAACGCCGCGCCCGACCCGTAGCCCACGGCGTACGCCACCTGCTCGACCGGACGGTCACCGCCGGCCAGCAGGTGGCGGGCCGCGCGCATCCGCACGTCCCGCAGCGCTTCGCTCGGGCTCTGCCCCAGGCTGCGCCGGAACCGCTCCCCCAGCGCCGACCTCGACAGGTGCACGGACTCCGCCATCGCCTCGACGGACCAGGCCCGTGCCGGATCCGCGATCAGCGCGGAGAGCACCTGCGCCACCGTCGGGTCGAGCACGGACGCGGGACCGTCGGTGCCGCGCCCGGTGTCCTCGAGCCAGGAGGCCGTCATCGCGGCGCCGAGCAGGGACGCGTAGCCCGACGCGAACAGCGCCGACGGCCGGCACGGTCCCGCCAGCGGGCAGCGTCGCACCAGCTCGGCCACGCCGCCGTGCCTGCCGACGAAGTCACGCACGACCAGCGGGTTGGCGAGCGGGTACGCCACCGCGACCGCCCGCAGATCGGCCCTGGTCACCGCGGCCCCGTCATGGGTCGCCACCCGGTGCCTGACCTGGCCCCCGACCAGAGCCGCATCCCCGACGCGCAGCAGGTGCGACTGCCCGGCGGCGGTCAGCACGACCGTGCCGTCGTCGACGAGCAACCAGGTGGCGGAGCGTACGTCCTCACCGGCGGAGCCGGCGGCCAGCTCCTCCTGGTAGGCGAGCGTCATCTCCCACGACGGACGGTCCTCGTTCACATCAGCCCCAGCGTGCGACCGCCGCCCGGCTATTCCCGGGGCCGTCGCCGCCACCTCATCCGTGCAGAGCGCGATACGCCGACAAGGCGCCGGGATGGAGAGGGATCCGTCCGGTCTGGATCATCGTGGCGGGCTCCAGGTACTGCAGCCCTCGGACGAAGTCCGGGATCAGCAGGTCCGCACGGCTGACCATCACATCGACGATCTCCCGCGCCACTCCGTGCGGCAGGTCGCGGCGCGCCAGCAGCAGATTGGGGACGCCGATCGTCGTGCCGCCCGAGGGAGGACCGTAGTCGACCGGTGGCACCTTCCGCGTCGAGTAGCGGTAGCCGGACTGTCGCGACATCGGCGCGGCGAGCGCCCCGAGGTCGATCATCCGGAGCGGCCGCTCGCGTCCCGCCTTGCTGATCGTGGGGGTCGGGATCCCGCCGGACCAGAACACGGCATCGACGTCGTCCTCGAGCAGCCGGTCCAGACCGGCAGCCAGCCCCATGTACCTCACCGTGAGATCGCGGGTCTGCAGACCGGCTGCTCCCAGGAGCACGACAGCGGTCACGGCGGCGCCGGACCCGGCGGCCCCGAGCACGACCCGCCGGCCACGAAGGTCCCCGACCTCGCGGATCGGACTGTCGTCGGTCACGAGGAGCTGCAGATAGTTCTCATAGATACGCGCCAATGCCATCGGACGCGCTTCCTCGGGCATGTCGGCGACGATCTGGTCGAGGCCGTCCTCGAGCGCGAGCCCGAGCGCGGCCTCGCCGTCTCCGAGGAGACGTACGTTGTCGAGGCTTCCCTCCGTCGACAGGACCGTCGGTTCCAGCCCGGGGCTCACGGCACGCAACTGTTCGGCGAGCAGGCCCGCGAAGACCGCATAGGTCCCGTACTCCGTGCCCGCCGCGATCGTGACCGGTGACGTCGCGGTGTCGCCGCATCCCGCCACGGACGCCACGGTCGGCGCGATGGCGGTGGCGGTGACCGTCCGCACCAACGTCCGCCTCGTCAGCTGCCCTCCCGTCCAGGTCACGACGCCACCCGCAGCGAGAACTCGGCGATCGTCCCGACCGGTTCGGCGGGCCGCAGGCGTACGCGACCACCGTTGGCGCCCGCGAGCTCCTCGGCGATCGCCAGTCCGAGGCCGGATCCCGTCCGCTGGCCACCGGACCGCCAGAACCGCTCGGTCGCCAGGTGCCACTCGTCGGGTTCGAGCCCCGGCCCGTCGTCACGGACCCAGCCGACGACCCCGTCGGCGGTCTCGGTCGCCGAGAGCTCGACGTGGGCGCCCGGACCGGCATAGCGGATGGCGTTGTCGATGAGGACGTCGAGGATCTGGTCGAGCACCCCGGCCACCTCCACCTCCGGCAGGTCTCCCGTGATCGCCAAGGACTGCCCTGCCGCTTCCGCGGCCGGGCGCCAGGCCTCGACGCGCTCGCGGATGACGGTGCCCACGACCTGATCCGGGACCGTGACGCCTCCACCGGCACGGGCCGCCCCGGCCTCCTGGGCCCGCGCGAGCGACATCAGCTGGTCGAGGAGCGTCTCCAGGCGCTCCAGCTCCTTGGTCAGACCCGCATAGGCCCGCTCACCGGTGCTGTTCACATGTGACTCCAGTCCGTCGGCCCGCAGGCGCAGCGCCGCGAGCGGGTTGCGCAGCTGATGCGACGCGTCGGCGACCAGCTGACGCTGCTGCTCCAGGGACCTCTCGACGGCGGCCCCCATGCGGTTGAACTCGGCGACCAGACCGCGAAGCTCCGCCGGGCCGGTCGCGAGCACATCCGCGCTGCGGTCGCCGTGCGTGATCGTGCGCGCCGCTGCCTCGAGCGAGTGCACCGGACGCATGGTCCAGCGCGACAGCCGCCTGGTGAGCGCCGCAGCCACCAGCAGGAGCGCCAGCGCCCCGACCGCGATGAGCGCCCAGTCCCGCCTGATCTGTGCGGCGGCAGCCGAGGTGTCGACGCGAGTCAGCGCGTACGACCTGACCTCGCCGTCCTCGCGGCCCGGAGCTCCGCGCAGAGGGTCCGCGGTGGTGCAGGGCAGGATCCGAGGCATCGCGACGGGAGGCACGCCCACCAGTCCGACCCGCAGCGCTCCCCGGACGGAGGCGGCGTCGGCGTCGAGGTCGCCGGCGAGCGAGAGTTCCTGGCCGTCGGCATCGACGACGAGGACCGGCTCGCCGTAGACGTCGTGGTAGCGGTCGACGAGCTCTGCGACCGGCTGGCCGGAGGCCGCTGCCTCCGCGATCACCGCCATCTGCCGGTCCCGCTCGGACGCGAGCCGGGCGGTCCGCCGGTCGGCGAGCGTGGTCGCCAGCGGAAACGCCAGTGCCAGGAGTGTCCCGAGCAGGAGCAGGCCGACGACGAGCTGTACCCGACGCTCCATCACCTACGTCGCCCCCTTCTCGATCAGCCGAGCCGGAAGCCGTAGCCGCGCACCGTGTGCAGCGGCAGGTCCCGACCCAGCTTGCTGCGGAGCGCGGTCACGAAGAAGTCCAGCGACCGCGACTTGCCGACCGCCGGCGTACCCCACACCTGGAGCAGCAGCTCGTCGCGGCTCACCGCCTCGCCGGTGCGGGCGATCAGCGCGGCCAGCAGATCGAACTCCGTCGCGGTCACCGAGACCGGGGACCCGGCACGGTGGACGGTGCGCGCAGCGACGTCGACGCTCAGCTCGCCCAACGTGACCACGCGTTCGGCCGGGCGCGGTTCGGCGGAGGCCATCCGGCTCCGCCGAACCAGCGCGTGGACACGAGCGAGCAGCACCGCCCTGCCGACCGGCTTCACCAGGTAGTCGTCGGCGCCGGCACGCAGGCCGAGGACGACGGACCCGTCGCTGTCACGCGCCGTGAGCACGAGCACCGGAACCGTCGAGACCCGCCGCACCGTACGCAGGAAGTCGAGTCCGTCCATGTCCGGCAGGCCGAGATCGAGCACCACCAGGTCGGCTCCGGCGATCTGGTGCAGCCCGTCGTCGCCGCGACTGCAGTGCGTCGTGGTCCACCCCACGTCCTCGAAGGCGTCCACCAACGCCTCCGCAACGCTCGGGTCGTCCTCGACCACCAGAATCCGCACGGAGTCAACCTAACCTGGTGCGGTGATCAGAACGCACCGGTGATGACGACGCGGACCTGGTGCACCGCCAGTGCCACGAAGACGAGCGCGCACAGGCCCATCACGACGTTCGAGTAGATCCGGTTGCGCCATTCGCGCGGCACCCGGTCGGTGTTGAGGATCCACAGGAGCGTGATCGCGAGGAACGGCATGAAGAGCGCTCCGAGGACACCGTAGGCGAGGATCAGATAGACCGGCTGGTCCAGGAACAGGGCGATGATCGGCGGGAACGTCAGCCACAGGATGTACCCGCGGTACCAGATGCCGCCGGCGAGCCGCTCGGGAGCGTCTTCGGGGGCCTTCCGTACGTGGCCTGCGAAGTCGGCGAACATGAGGCTGACCCCGTGCCACACCCCCACCAGCGAGCTCAGCGCGGCGGAGAGGAAGCCGATCAGGAAGATCGTTCCGGCGGCCGGTCCGTACCGGTCCTCGAGGACGTTCCCGATGTCGAGCATCCCCTTGTCGCCGGTGTCGACCGCGATGCCGGCCGAATACAGCAGCTCGGCCCCGACGATGAGCGTGGAGACGACGAAGATTCCCGTCACGACGTACGCGACCGAGTTGTCGATGCGCATCACCCGCATGTACGCCGGGGTCGCCCAGCCCTTCTCCCGCAGCCAGTAGCCGTACGCGGCCAGCGTGATCGTGCCGCCGACACCGCCGGCGACGCTCAGGATGTTGAGCAGCGACCCGTCCGGGATCCGGGGCACCAGGCCGGCGGCGAGCTCGGGCAGGTTCGGCACCGTGAGCGCGGCGGCGGCGACCATCGAGATGAACATCAGCAGCACCATGATGCTGAGAGCCTTCTCGAACAGTCCGTAGCGTCCGGTCCAGACCAGCGCGAGGCCGAAGATCCCGGCGATGATGCCCCAGGCCTTCACCGACAGCACCGGCACCAGGGCGTGGGCGGCGAGGCCGGTGCCCGACATGGCGGCAGCGCCGTACACGAACCCCCAGATGATGAGATACGGCCCGAAGTAGGCGTGGGTCCAGCGGCCCAGGCTGCTCCAGCCCTCGTAGATCGTGCGTCCGGTCGACAGGCTGTAGCGGCCGGCTCCCTCCACGAGCACGACCTTCATCAGGCACCCGAGCACGACGGCCCAGAGCAGCGCATAGCCGTACTTGCTGCCCGCGATCATGGTGGCGACCAGGTCGGCGGCGCCGACACCGGTCGCGGCGACGACCAGGCCGGGTCCGATCAAGCGCCAGCGAGGGACGGCCCCTGCGGACTTGTCATCGATGACAGTCATCAGTTGTAACTCCTCGGTCTTCTCCGGGTGGGGTCACCCGGACGCCCGACTATGTGACGGTCGACACAGTCGCGTCCACGAGGAGAGGCCCTCAGAGGGATTTCCTTACACAACCCAACGAATCAGGCCCCGCCCGAGGCTCCGCCGAGCGCCTGGTTGCCGACGACCGTCGCCAGCGCCAGGCGCTCGGCGTCCTCGGTGCCGGGCTCGGCGGTGTAGACCATGATCCGCAGGTCCTCGACCGCGACGGTCAGGGTGTCACAGTCGAGCGCGATCCGGCCGACGCTCGGATGGTCGATGATCTTGTGTCGCGCCGGTTCGTGGTGACGGGACGGGTCGGCACTCTCCCACAGGTCCGCGAAGCGGGGGCTCGCAGCGCGCAGGTCGGCGATGAGCCGTCGCGGCCGCTGGTCGGCGGGATAGCGAGCGGCGGTGAGCCTCAGGTCGGCGACCAGCCCCGCCTGCAGCGCCTCGGTCTCCGCCGGGGTGGCGACGGCCCGGCTGCCCGGACCGACGAAGTTGCGCCACACCGCGTTGCGCTCACGGCCCTGCCAGGCGGCGGTCGCCCCCATGAGCGCGTCGTACGCATCGTTGGCGGTCACCACGGTCCACGAGGCGTCATAGACGACGACCGGGGTGTGCGCCAGGCGGTCCAGGAGCCGCTGGACGCTCGGCGAGACTCGCGAGGACACCACCTCACGACCGGGCGTGGCATGTCCGGCGAGGCGGAACAGCAGGTCGCGGTCGGCGTCCGGGAGCCGGAGCGCCCGGGCGAGCGCCTCGACCACCTGCACCGAGGGCGAGGTCGCTCGACCCTGCTCGAGCCGGGTCAGGTAGTCGACCGAGATGCCGGCCAGGTTCGCGACCTCCTCACGCCGCAGACCGGTCGCCCGGCGACGGCCACCGGCAGGCAGCCCGACCGCGGCGGGCTCCACGCGGTCGCGCCAGCGACGCAGCACCCGCCCGAACTCCGTTGACTCCATCTCACCAGTCTCCGCCATGGCGGAGCCGATGTCCTGGCCCTGCCAGTCCTACGAAAACCAGACCGCTTCCTGGGCCTGCGTCGCCGGCGCAGCCTGGAGGCATGACCACCACACTGATCACCGGGGCCAACAAGGGCCTCGGCAGGGAGACCGCCCGCCGCCTTCTCGCCGCGGGACACACCGTCTACATCGGAGCCCGTGACGAGGCACGCGGCCGGGCCGCGGCGGCGGATCTCGGCGCCCGATTCGTCCACATCGACGTCACCGACGACGCCTCCGTCACCGCCGCGGCCGAGCAGATCGCCGCCGACGGCGGGCTCGACGTACTCGTCAACAACGCCGGCGTCGAGCCACGGCTTGCCGGCAACGCCATCCCCACCGCAGCCGACGAGAGCGTCGAGGACGTACGCGCCACCTTCGAGACCAACCTGTTCGGCGGCCTCCGGGCAACCCAGGCCTTCGTCCCGCTCCTGCTGGAGTCGCCGGCACCCGTCATCGTCAACGTCTCCAGCGGCCTCGGCTCGCTCGGCATGCTCAGCGATCCCGACGGCTTCACCCACTTCTACACGGGCCTGAGCTACCCCGCCTCCAAGGCCGCCGTCAACGCTGCCACCATCCAGCTCGCCAAGGCCTACCCGACCATCCGGGTCAACGCGGTCGAACCCGGCTTCACCGACACCGAGCTCAACGGCCACACCGGCACCCAGACCGTCGAGGAAGGCGCCGAGATCATCGTCCGGATGGCGCAGATCGGCCCCGACGGCCCGAGCGGGACGTTCGTCTCGAGCCGCGGCCCGCTCCCCTACTGATCGTCGAGCTGACTCTCGAGCTGACTCTCCAGGAGCGGCAGTACGTCGGCGATGGAGGACACCGTGCGCGTCGGCCGGAACGGGAAGGTCTCGATCTGCTCGGGCCTGGTCGACCCGGTCTCGACCAGGATCGTGCGCATCCCGGCCTCGAGACCGCTGATGATGTCGGTGTCCATCCGGTCGCCGATCATCACCGTGGTCTCGGAGTGGGCCTCGAGCTGGTTGAGCGCGCTGCGCATCATCAGCGGGTTCGGCTTGCCGACGTAGTAGGGCGCCCGGTTGGTCGCGGCGCTGATCAGCGCGGCGACGGAGCCGGTGGCGGGCAGCGTGCCCTGCGGGCTCGGCCCGCTCGGGTCCGGGTTGGTCGCGATGAACCGCGCGCCGGCCTCGATCAGCCGGATCGCCCGGGTGATCGACTCGAAGGAGTAGGTGCGGGTCTCCCCGAGCACCACATAGTCGGGGTCGTTCTCCGTCATCACGTAGCCGACCGCGTGCATGGCCGTTGTCAGCCCCGCCTCGCCGACGACGTACGCCGAGCCGCCCGGCCGCTGGTCGGCGAGGAACTGCGCGGTCGCGAGCGCCGAGGTCCAGATCGACTTCTCGGGGACGTCGAGCCCGGAGCGGAGCAGCCTCACCCGGAGGTCCCGCGGGGTGTAGATCGAGTTGTTGGTCAGCACCATGAACGGCACCGACGCCGCGGTCAGCTTCGCCAGGAACTCGCCGGCTCCCGGGATCGGCTCCTCCTCACGCACCAGGACACCGTCCATGTCGGTCAGCCAGGTCTTGATGGGGCGCTCGTCGATCACGAGGACATCCTCGCTGATCGCGGCCCAACCGCCAACCGTTGTGGCCGACTCGTACGGCAACCGTCTTCAGCAGGGGCAGTGATCTGCACCACTACTACTTTCCCCACCGGTCAATAGTCCTTTCGGACACCCCGGAATGGTCTGCGGCCGGATGTTCCCGCCCTCCGATCAGCGAAGACTGACACCGTCCCCACCATCCTCGGGAGGAAGAAATGAAACGCATCTCAGTACCACTCGCCGTCGCCGTCGTCTCGCTGGCGGCCACGCTGGCCCCCATGGTCTCGGTGGCAAGTCCGGCGGCGGCGCAGGCCGCGCCACCGGACAGCATCAGGTGGGAGAGGTGCCACGCCGAGATCTCTCCGGTGCCGATCCCGGAAGGGATGCAGTGCGGGACCCTGAAGGTCCCGCTGGACTACAGCGACCCCAACGGCCGGACGATCGATATCGCGGTCTCGCGCCTACCGAGCAAGAAGCCCGACAAGCGGCGCGGCGTCCTGCTGACCAACCCCGGCGGCCCCTCCGCCGGAGAGAGCTATCCGGCGATGCTCGTCGCCATCGGTCTCCCACAGAGTGTCCTGGACAGCTACGACGTGATCGGCTTCGACCCGCGCGGGATCGGCCGCAGCACACCGGTGACGTGCGACCTCACCCCGGATCAAGTGCTCACAGGCAGCATCCCGCCGTACCCGCTCGACGCCGCCGATGTGGCCGAGCACGCGGCCGTGAGCAAGCGGATCGCCCAGCAGTGCGCGGCGTCCAAGACATCCCGGATGCTGCCGCACATCAGCCCGGCCAACACCGCACGTGACATGGATCGGATCCGGGCCGCACTGGGTGAGTCGAAGCTGTCGTACGCCGGTGCCTCCTGGGGAACCCACCTGGGTGCGGTCTACACCACCCTGTTCCCGCAGCGCAGCGACCGGATCGTGCTCGACAGCAACATGGGCCCGGGTGGCTGGGACTACGCCAGCGACCGGCTGTGGTCGCAGGGCGTCGAGGACACCTTCCCGGCCTTCGCGAAGTTCGCTGCGGCGAACCACCGCGAGTACGGCTTGGGCAAGACACCGGCGCAGGTACGGGCGAAGTACTTCGAGCTCGCCGAGCGACTGGAGAAGAAGCCGATCCCGACACCGGACGGCCCCTTCGACCATGTCGCGTTCCGGCTGATCAACTTCGGTCTGCTGTACGGCCCGACCCAGCTGCCGCTACTTGCGGACATCTGGCACGCGGTCGATGCGAACCAGCCCCCGCCACCGCTGCCCGATGGCGGCACCGTGACCGACGTGGACAACCTCATCTCCGGTCGCTACTACATGATCTGCAACGACGCGCGCTGGCCGTCGTCGGTGGCGACCTACCAGCGCAACGTCGCCGTCGACCGGATCAGATACCCGCTGTTCGGTGCCGCCGGAGCCAACATCACGCCGTGCGCGTACTGGCCGGATCCCGCCGAACCGCAGGTCCGGATCACCGATCAGGGTCCGTCCAACGTACTGATGGTGCAGAACCTTCGCGACCCGGCGACACCGCTCGACGGCGCGCGGGAGATGCGGGCAGCATTGGGCAAGCGGGCCACCATGGTCACCGCCGATCAGAGTGGCCACGGCGTCTACCCGGGAGGCAGGAACCGCTGCGCGAACCACGTGGTGACGACCTATCTGACCACGGGCGAGCGGCCGTTGCGCGACTACCACTGCTCGGCCGACGCCGCACCCCGCACCGCGACAGCCTTCGTCGGCTAGCTGTGACGCCCAGCCAGGTCTTCACGCGGCCAACCACTAGATTGGCCGCGTGGAGACCATCGACGGCGAGCCGGTGCTGGACCGGCCATCGGTGACCGAGGTCGAGGCCTACTTCGAGACCGCTGATCCCAATACCCGAGCGGTGTGGCTGCGCCTGACCCGCAAGGGCGTCGAGCCGGCCTCCCTCTCCTCCGACGAGCTGGTCGACGTCGGCCTCTGCTTCGGCTGGATCTCTGCCGTACGCCGCCGAGGCGATGAGGAGACGTACCTGCAGCGCTACACCCGCCGGCGCCCCGCTTCGAAGTGGTCCCGGCTCAACATCTCCAAGGTCGAGCGGCTCACCGCCGAGGGCCGCATGCGGCCGGCCGGCCTGGCCGAGGTCGAGGCGGCGCAGGCCGACGGTCGCTGGGACAACCCCTGGACCTGACCCTCAGCCGCGCTCGAGCCTCTTCCTCAGGCCGCTGATCAGCGACCCCACGGCGAGCGAGAGCAGAGCCCGGACGATCGGCGCCGTGGGTCCGGCTCCCTTCGCCACCTCGACGGCAACGGTCCAGGTCAGCCGGGAGCCGGTCGGCGTCGACTCGACGACGTAGTCCTCCGCGAACCGGCGGATGCCGGGGCGGTTCGACTCGACGACCGCGAAGGTCATCCGCCGGTTCTCGTCCCAGCGGTAGAACTTCTCGCGCACGGTGGCCACACCGCCCATGGTGACCTCGCGAACCGTGCCGACGCCGTACGGTCGCGGGCCCACCCACCGCGTCTTCGTGGCACCGGGCCCCCACGAGACCACGGCATCGTCCGCGGCGAGCGCCTCCCACAACGTCTCGACCGGCACGTCGACGTCGAGCACCTTGGTCGTGACCGCGCGTGCGGTCCCCAGGAAGTCGTCGTCGGCGGGAGCGAGGGGGTACCAGCGGGTCATGGGCCAACCTTTGTGAGCTCGAGAAGAGGACGACTACATCTTCGTCGATACACGATCGGCAGGACCGCAGCGGCGCGGCGAGACGATCAGGTCACTACGTGAGCAGGTCCATCAACGCCTCAGCCTCTTCGGCACAGGCGCCGCAGGCCTTCAGATGCACCTGCATCGGAAGGTCCACGTGGCCCGGATCGGCCAGCAGCTGCTCGACGTAGGTGTCGATCTGGTCGAAGCAGTCGTCGCAGGACAAGTAGGGGTTGGTGTCGAGCAGCAGGCCGTCGAGAGCGGCAGCGGCCAGACGGCGGTTTCTGTCGGTCATGGCGCGCTCCGCAGGGACGATTCATCGAGATGGCCGGTGGCCAGCAGGGACGTACGTAGTCGCTGGCGGGCGTCGTGGAGTGTCTTGTACAGGGCGTTGCGATTGGTGTTGAGCCGCTCGGCGAGCACGTCGATCGGCACCTGGTCGATCAGCAGCGCCAGTGTGACCCGCCGCTGGTGGGGTGTCAGGACGGTGGCGATCGCGGCCTGGACGGCCCGCGAGAGATCATCCGCCTGCACGTATCCCTCGGGAGCGCTGCCGTCGTCCGGGACGTCGAACGAGTCCGGTAGCGCGACCTCCCGATGCCGCCATGCCTGCCGCCGGACGGCGACGCCGGCGTGCAGGATGCCGAACTTGTAGACCCAGGTGCTGAACCGGCTTCGCCCCTCGAAGGTGGCGAGCTTGCCGAGCACCGCGACCAGGGCATCGTCGGCAGCCTGCTGTGCCAGGTCTTCCAGGTCCGCAGGCCCCGCACCAGGCAGCTGGCTCCGCAGGCGCCACACCTGATGCCGGGTCGCCCGCAGCAGCAGGTCATGGAGACTGCGCTGGGCGACGTGCCCCGGAGGCCCGGGGTCGTTCAGATCGCTC